>NZ_JBHVXZ010000017.1:0-28513 GCF_042881395.1 Amycolatopsis sp. NPDC058278
TATATGCCCTACGACCCGGCGCGCGACGGCCTGTGCGACCCGTCAATCAGGCTTGTGGACTCGGGTATCACGCGTGTCGGCTGTTTCCGCACGTCGTGGAGCTGGGGAGGGCGAGTGAAGCTGAAGCTGGACCTGCACGACGTCTACAACCGCGGGGGTGAGATCGACCGCGCCCTGCGCGCGATCATCGACGAGGCCGTCGCCAAGAAAGCGCCGCTCGTCGAGATCATCCCCGGCAAGGGGTCGGGTCAGCTGAAGAAGCACGTCTTGCGGTTCCTCGAGCGCAAGGACGTCAAGGCGCTCTACCACCGGGTCGAAAAGGACAAGGACAACTTCGGCCGGGTGTTCGTGCACTTCCGCTGGAAGTGACCTCAGAACCGGCTGTCGTGGCGGGCTTCGGACCAGGCCCGGTCCCAGGCCGCCGCGTGGACGCGGGTCAGGACGAACCGGGCGGTTCCGTACAACCCGGCCAGGGCGCCGGTGATCGCGGTCCACAGCAGGATCGCCGCGAACACCCCGTCGGCCGCCGAGGTCGACGCGGACAGCGGCTCGCCGGCCAGCTCGCCGCGCTGGTCCAGCCACACCGGTACGCGGGTGCCCGCCGGGCTGCCGGGGTCGGCGAGGACGTTGCCGGTGTGGCGGGTGCCGCGCGTGTCGAACCAGGCCGCCGGGACCGTCGTCTGGGCGGCCGGGGCGCCGGCGCCGTCGGTGCTGTAGGACTGGCCGGCCGCCGCGGTGAGCGAGACGGCCGTGGCCGGGTGGCGGGTCGTGCGCTCCTGCGACGCGCGAGCCGTCTGCGCCGCGTACGTCTCGGAGCCGAACGCCGCCGCGAACGGGATCGCGAGCAACGCACCCGCGACGGCGAGGAGCAGCAGCAGGGCCTCGACGCGGTCGCCCGCCCGGGCCAGGGGGTTGCGGCCCGGCAGCAACCGGCGCCGGAACCGGGCGATCCGTCCGCTGGGCCCGCGCATCCGCGACTCACTCCTCCCGGGAAGGTGTCTTCTCGGTAACAGTGTGCGCGCCGGAGTTCGGCTTTCTCTCGTGAATGGGATGCGGCCCACCTGTGAACCCGTGCACAACCACCCGGTCGCGCCGGCCGGTCACAGCCAGTCGTCGGGGCGGGGCCAGGGCATCAGGGCCGCGAGCGCGTCCCGGGCCGGTTCGGTGACGGCGTACCGGCCGCGGTGGAACAGCAGCGGGCGGGCGTCCGAAGGCGCGCCGAGGGCGGTGACGCGGCCGATGACCACGTAGTGGTCGCCGGCCTCGTGCACGGCTTCCAAGGCGCAGTCGATCCAGGTCAGGGCGCCCTCGAGCAGGGGTGCGCCCGACGGCGCCGGTGTCCAGCCGAACCGGGCGAACTTGTCCTCACCGCGGGCGCCGAACACCGCGCTGACCTCCTGCTGGTCCTCGGCCAGCACGTTGACCGCGAACCGGCCCGCCGCGGCCAGCACCGGCCACGTCCGTGACGTCCGGGCCGGGCAGAACAGCACCAGCGGCGGGTCGAGCGACAGCGCGGCGAACGACTGGCAGGCGAACCCGGCGAGCGTGTCGCCGTCGCGGCCGGTGACCACCGTGACGCCCGTGCAGAAGTGCCCGAGCACGCTGCGGAACTCGGTCTGGTCGACCGCCACGGAGGTCATGCGCCTGGCGGCCGCGCGCCGACCGAGAAGTCGTGGCCCCACAGCGAAACCGCGGTGCTTTCGCGCGCGATCCAGTTGTCGTCGTCGACCTGACGGCCTTCGCAGCCGAACTCGACGTCGAAGCCGCCCGGGGTCTTCATGTAGAACGACAGCATCAGGTCGTTGACGTGCCGGCCGAGCGTGGCCGACATCGGCACCTTCCGCCGGATCGCGCGGTCGAGGCACAGGCCGACGTCGTCGGTGTTCTCCACCTCGACCATCAGGTGCACGATCCCGCTCGGCGTCGGCATCGGCAGGAACGCGAGGCTGTGGTGGCGTGGGTTGCAGCCGAAGAACCGCAGCCACGCGGGCGGCCCGTCGGCGGGCCGGCCGACCAGCTGCGGCGGCAAGCGCATCGAGTCGCGCAGCCGGAAGCCGAGGACGTCCCGGTAGAACCGCAGCGACGCCTCGTCGTCCTTTGTAGACAAAACGACGTGGCCAAGGCCCTGCTCACCGGTGACGAACTTGTGGCCGTACGGGCTGACCACGCGCCGGTGCTGCAGCGCGACGCCGTGGAAGACCTCCTGGGTGTTGCCGGACGGGTCGTCGAAGCTGATCAGCTCGTCGACGCGGCGGTCGGCCAGCTCATCGGGCGTGCCCTCCTTGTAGGGCACCGACGCACCGTCCAACCGGGACCGCAGCTCGGCCAGCTCGCCCGCGTGAGCGACCTCCCAGCCGGTGACGGCCAGCCGGTCCGCGTCGCCCGGTGAGATGACCAGCCGCGCGGGGAAGTCGTCCATGCGCAGGTAGAGCGCGTCGGGGTGGGTGCCGCTGCCTTCCACCATGCCGAGCACCTTGAGGCCGTACTCGCGCCAGGCCGCCATGTCGGTGGCTTCGATGCGGAGGTAGCCCAGTGACCGGATGCCCATCAGGAACTCCCGAGGAAGTCGAGGGCCAGCCGGTTGAACTCGTCGAACTTCTCCAGCTGGGCCCAGTGCCCGCAGCCGCCGAACACGTGCAGCTGCGCGCGCGGAATCGTCTTCAGTGCCAGCAAGGCGCCGTCGAGGGGGTTCACGCGGTCCTCGCGGCCCCAGATCAAGAGTACGCGCTGGCGGAGGCGGTGGGCTTCGCGCCAGAGCAGGCCTTCTTCGTAGGTGTCCGGCTGCGCGAACGACATGCCCATGGCGCGCATCGCGGCCAGGGACTCCGGGGTGTTCGCGGCGGCGAACCGCTCGTCGATCAGCTCGTCGGTGACCAGCGCCTGGTCGTGGACCATGATGCGCAGGAAGGCTTCCATCCGTTCGCGCGACGGCTTGGCCGCGAACCGCCCGAGGTTCTTGACGCCTTCGGTCGGATCGGGCGCGAACAGGTTGACGCTCAGCCCCCCCGGCCCCATCAGGACCAGCCGCCCGGCCCGCTTCGCGTGGTTCAGCGCGAACCGCACCGCCGCGCCCCCGCCGAGGGAGTTGCCGACGAAGTGCGCGCGCTCGATGCCGAGCGCGTCCATCAGGCCGGCGACGGCGTCCGCGCTGTGCCGGAAGTACTGCGGGTGCTCGGCCGGCTTGTCCGACCGCCCGAAGCCGGGCTGGTCGACGGCGATCGTCCGGTAGTGCTTGGCGAATTCCGGCAGGTTGCGCCCGAAGTTGCTCCACGCCGACGCGCCGGGCCCGCCGCCGTGCAGCAGGATCACGGTCTCGGCGTGCTCGGCGCCGGCCTCGTGGTAGTGCAGCTTCAGCGAGCCGGCCTGGACGTACTGGCCAACGGGCGCGGCCATCAGTACATCGCGTTCTCGACGGGGAGCCCGAAGGCACCGGTGCCGAACATGACGTACGCGCGCTCGGCGTCGTTGGCCGCGTGGACGCGGCCCGCGTGCGCGTCGCGCCAGAAGCGCTGGATCGGCGTGCCGCGCTGGATCGCGCGGCCGCCGGAGTTCTCGAAGAGCCGGTCGATCGCGGTGATCGCGCGTTCGGTGCCGCGCACCTGGTCGCGCCGGACACGCAGCCGCAGGTCCGAAGGCAGCCGCTCCTCGCGCTTGGCGAGCTCGTACAGCTCCTCGATGTTGCGGGTCAGCTGCAGCCAGGCGGCGTCGATCTCACTGGCCGCCTCGGCGATCCGCACCTTGGTGAACGGGTCCTCTTTGGACTGCTCCCCGGCGTACGCGGCCCGGACGCGCTTGCGCTGGTGCTCGACGTGCGCGTCGTAGGCACCTTGGGCCATGCCGATGATCGGCGCGGTGATCGTGGTCGGGTGCACCGAACCGTACGGGAGGCGGTACAGCGGCCCGGGGTTGACGGCCTGGCCCGGCACCCGGCACTTCGACGTCGCGATGAAGCTCAGCGCCCGGTGCTGCGGAACGAAGACGTCCTCGACGACGATGTCGTTCGAACCGGTGCCGCGCAGGCCGATCGTGTCCCAGACGTCCACAATGGAGTAGTCGGCGATCGGCAGCAGGTAGGTGCAGAAGTCGACCGGCTTGCCGCCGGAGAACGCGGGTCCCCCGAGCAGCACCCACGTGCAGTGGTCGCAGCCGGAGGAGAAGCTCCACCGGCCCGACAGCCGGTAGCCGCCCTCGACGACCTCGGCCTTGCCCATCGGCGCGTACGACGAGGAGATCCGCACGTCCTGGTCCTCGCCCCAGACCTCCTGCTGCGCCTGCGCGTCGAACAGGGCCACGTGCCACGGGTGGACGCCGAGGATGGAGGCGACCCAGCCGGTGGACCCGCACGCGCTCGCGATCAGCTTGACCGCGGTGTAGAAGCTCACCGGGTCGGTTTCGAAGCCCCCGTGGAGCTTCGGCTGCAGCAGCTTGAAGAACCCGGTCTCCTGCAGGGCCTTGACGGACTCCTCGGGGACGCGGCGCGCGTCCTCGGTGTCCTGGGCCCGTTCCCGCAGGACCGGCAGGAGGTCCCGGACCCCGGCGATCACCTGCTCGCTCATGCGCAGTCCTCTCTCTGGTTCACTCCCCAGAGACTAGAACACGTTCTCGTTTTTGTCGAGAACACCCTGCGCTAGGGCACTGTTGATCCCCGCTCTACGGCCGGAAAACACGCAGTCGGCCAGGGACAGACCGCTCACGTAGGACCTGGAACAGATTCCCACGGCGGTGCGCCCGGCGGCGTACAGCCCCGGGATCGGCTCCCCCGCCGTGCTCCGCACCGCGCCGGTGTCCTCGTCGACGACCAGCCCGCCGAGGGTGAGCATCGGCGTGGGGTACCCGAGGTTCGGCCGCACAGAGATGTCGATGAGCGAGTACGGCGGGTTGTCCAGGCGCCGCACGAACTCGGTGGGCTTGCCCACCGGATCCCGGTCGCCGTGGTAGGCCTCGACGCTCGCGCGCAGCCCCTGCGGGTCGACGCCGGCCTTGCGTGCCACCTCTTCGACCGTCTCCCCCACGACCCGGCCCCGGCGCAGCAGGTACCGCAGCTGAAGCCATTGGAACCACTGGCTCTGCTTGCGGCCGTCCCGGCGCGCCTCGGCCACGATCGGCGCGTCGACGAGCAGCCAGCCCTTGCTCCCGTGGTCCTCGATGAGCTTTTCCCCGATCGCGGCGCCGTAGCGGGATTCGTCGATGACCCGACGACCCGCGGCGTCGACGATGATCCCGCCGAGGAACGCGCTGGGCGGGGTGACGAACCGCCACGCGGAGATCCGGCCCAGCTCGCCGGTCGTCCCGCCGGCCTCGACACCCATCCGGATGCCCGAGCCGTTGTCGGCGGACGTGCCGAGCGCGAGCCCGCCGCGATACTTCGGGGCGTGCTCGCGCACCATCTCACGGTCGGCGATGAAGCCGCCGGCGGCGAGCACGACCCCGCGCCGCGCGGAAATCCGCAGCTCACGGCCGTGTGCCCGCTCGAACCGCTCGACTCGCCGGTGCAGCGACTTGCGCAGCGACGGCACGTAGATCCCGGGTTTCGCCGCGTACTGCGCGAAGCGCTGGTGCCGCGCCCGCACCGACGCCGGAGCATCGCTCAGGGTGTCGACGACGAGCCCGGTGACGCGGCCGGCCTCGTCGCGGAGCAGGGTCCGGGCGGTCGTCTGCGTCAGCACCCGGATGCCACGGGCGCGCACGGCCGCCTTGAGCCGCGCCATCAGCATCTTCCCCGAGGTCCCGGGGCCTTTGACGCGGTGACCGCGCGGGGCCGGCTTCGCCGCGTCGCGGAATCCGCCGGCCGCCTCGCTGCCGGAGTAGTAGAGGTAGTGCCGGTCGCTCGGGTACGACGTCTTGTACGGGCAGAGGCTGCCTTCGAACGGCACGCCGTTGCCCTCCAGCCAGGTGATCATCTCGCGGCTGCCCTCGCAGAACCGCCGCAGCGTCCGCTCCGAGACGACATCCCCGGTTTCCAGCCGCAGGTAGGCGTACATCGCGTCGACGGAGTCGTCGACGCCCGCGTCGAGCTGCTGACCGGTCCCCCCGCCGGCGTAGACGATGCCACCGCTGACCGCGCTGGCGCCTCCCCCGGCGAAGCGCTCGACGATGATGACGTCGGCGCCCGCGTCGGCCGCTTCGAGGGCGGCACAGGCTCCGGCCGCCCCGAACCCCACGATGACCACGTCCGCGACGAGTGCGTCCATGGTGGCTACCCTAGAACTGAAACACGTTCTCGTCTATGGTGACCGAAAGCGGCTCTCAACTGGATACTCGTTACCTGGAACACGTTGCAGGAGAGGTGGCATGACGGAGCAGTTCGACGTCGTCGTGGTCGGCAGCGGTGCCGCCGGGATGACCGCCGCGCTGGCCGCGGCCCACAACGGCCTGAGCGTCGTCGTCCTGGAGAAGGCGGCCTGCTTCGGCGGCTCGACCGCCCGGTCCGGCGGCGGCGTCTGGATCCCCGGCAACCACGCCCTGCGCGCCGCCGGGATCGACGAACCACCCGAACGGGCACGCGAGTACCTCGCCTCGATCGTCGGTGACGTCATCCCGGCCGTCCGGCGCGACACGTTCCTCGCCCACGGCCCCGAGGTGCTGCGGTTCGTCTGCGACCACACACCGCTGAAGTTCCGGTGGGTCCGCGACTACAGCGACTACCACCCGGAGGCCCCCGGCGGGCGGTCCGGCGGCCGGTCGGTCGAGCCGGTCGCGCTCGACGGCAAGCTCCTGGGCGACGAACTGGCCCACCTCGAACCGCCGTACAGCGCGCCCCCGATGGGCGTCCCGATCACCCAGGCCGACTACCGCTGGCTGAGCCTGCTCGCGAGGCACCCGCGCGGGGCCGTCCGGATGCTGTCCCTCGGCCGGCAGTGGCTCGTCGGCAAGCTCCGCGGGCAGCACCTGCTGAGCATGGGGCAAGCGCTTGCGGCCGGCCTGCGGGTGGGCCTGGCGAAGGCCGGGGTCGAGGTCCGGCTGAACACGCCCCTGGTCGACCTGCAGGTCGACGGCGACCGCGTCACCGGCGTCGTCACCGCGCAAGGCGTCATCGAAGCGCGGCGCGGGGTGATCCTCGCCAGCGGCGGCTTCGAGCGGAACCTCGAGATGCGCGAGAAGTACCAGCGGGCGCCGATCGGCGTCGACTGGACCGTCGGCGCGGAGGCCAACACCGGCGACGGCATCACCGCCGGCCTCAAGCTGGGCGCCGCACTCGACCTGATGGACGACGCCTGGTGGGGACCGTCGCTGCCGCTCACCGGCGGCCCGTGGTTCGCGCTGGCCGAACGGTCGCGGCCGCGCAGCATCATGGTCGACGCCCGCGGTGAGCGGTTCGTCAACGAATCGGCGCCGTACGTCGAGGCCGTGCACGCGATGTATGGCGAAGGAGACGGGCCGGGCGAGCACATCCCGACCTGGCTCGTGTTCGACCAGCGCTACAAGGACCGGTACATGTTCACCGGCATCGGGCCGCGCCAGCCGCTGCCCGGGCGCTGGTTCAAGGCCGGGATCGCGGCGAAGTCGTCGACGCTGGCCGGGCTGGCGGCGAAGATCGACGTCCCGGCCCAGTCACTGGAAGCGACGGTCGAGCGCTTCAACGGCTTCGCGCGCCGAGGCGTCGACGAGGACTTCCACCGCGGGGTCAGCAAGTACGACCACTACTACGGCGACCCGCGCAACAAACCCCACCCCAGCCTCGGCCCGCTCGACAAGGCACCGTTCTACGCGGTCAAGATCGTGCCGGGCGACCTGGGCACCAAGGGCGGGCTGCGCACCGACGAACACGCGCAGGTGCTGCGCGAGGACGGCTCGGCCGTGCCGGGGCTGTTCGCCGCCGGCAACGCCAGCGCGGCCGTGATGGGCCGGACCTACGCCGGGCCCGGCGCGACCATCGGTCCCGCCATGGTGTTCGGCTACCTTGCGGCGACGCGGCTGGCGAACGAAGATCAGGGGACCACGGGAGGGCAGCGATGACGCAGGATTCGGTACGCACCATCTACGCCGGTGAACCGCCGACCCGGTTCGCCCGCGGCTGGCACTGCCTCGGCCTGGCGGAGAACTTCCGCGACGGAAAGCCGCACGCGATCACGGCGTTCGGCACGAAGCTCGTGGTGTGGGCGGATTCGGCCGGCGAGCTGCACGTGCTCGACGGCTACTGCCGGCACATGGGCGGCGACCTCACCCAGGGCAGCGTCAAGGGCGACGAGGTGGCCTGCCCGTTCCACGACTGGCGCTGGAACGGCAAGGGCAAGTGCGTCTCGATCCCCTACGCCAAGCGGGTTCCGCTGCGCGCGCGGACGCGGTCGTGGACGTCGGAGGTGCGGAACGGGCAGCTGCTCGTCTGGCACGACCCGGAGGGCAACCCGCCGGCCGACGAGCTGGCGATCCCCCGGATCGAGGCCGCCGACAGCGCCGAGTGGAGCAACTGGACCTGGGACGAGATCTTCATCGACGGTTCCAACTGCCGCGAGATCATCGACAACGTCGTGGACATGGCGCACTTCTTCTACATCCACTACGCCTACCCGACGTACTTCAAGAACGTCTTCGAAGGCCACGTCGCCACGCAGTACCTCAACACCAAGGGCCGCCCGGACATGGGCATGGCGTCGAACTACGGCGGCGAGGAGAACCTGCTGCGGTCGGAGGCGTCGTACTTCGGGCCGTCGTACATGATCAACAAGCTGGTGAACTCGTTCCAGGGCTACGAGATCGAGAGCGTGCTCATCAACTGCCACTACCCCGTCACGCCGACGTCGTTCGTGCTGCAGTACGGGATGAAGGTGCGGAAGCCGCCGGGGATCTCGGACGAGCACGCGGACAAGATCGCCGCGAAGCTGGCCCGCGGGATCGGCGCCGGGTTCCTGCAGGACGTCGAGATCTGGAAGCACAAGACGCAGATCGACAACCCGCTGCTGTGCGAAGAGGACGGTCCGGTCTACCAGCTCCGCCGGTGGTACCAGCAGTTCTACGTCGACGCGGCCGAGGTCACCGAGGACATGACGCAGCGGTTCGAGTTCGAAGTGGACACGACGAAGGCGAACGAGGCGTGGGCGGCGGAGGTGGCCGAGAACCTGGCGCGGCAGAAGACCGAGGCGGAAGTGTGACCACCGCCGAGCAGACCGAGTTCCTGTCGGGCGGGCTGCGGCCGCACGAGTGCCGCAGCTGCGGGACGTGCGTGCTGGTGAAGAAGAACAGCATCCAGCACACGAGCATCCAGTGGACGACCCGGCCCGCCGACACCTGCCCGGTGTTCGCGGACTCCGGCGGCCCGTCGGCGTTGCTCGACACGTGCCCGAAGCTGGCCGACAGCATCTCCGACGCGGTGCGTGAAGGCACGCTGGCGGTGGCCGATGGCTGAGCGGGTCTACACGCTGACCGTCGCCGACGTCGTCGTCGAAACGCCGGACGCGCGGTCGGTGGTCTTCGAGATCCCACCCGAGCACGCGCCGGCTTTCGAGTACACGGCCGGGCAGTTCCTGACGTTGAAGATCCCCAGCGACCGGACCGGTTCGGTGGCGCGGTGCTATTCGCTGTCGAGCGCGCCGCACGAGAACCGCGTGCAGGTGACGGTCAAGCGGACCGACGGCGGGTACGGCTCGAGCTGGGTCTGCGCGTCCTTGAAGCCGGGGATGCAGGTCGACGTCCTGGCGCCGGCGGGGGTGTTCTGCCCGGCGTCGGTGGACGAGGACTTCCTGCTCTTCGCCGGCGGCAGCGGCATCACGCCCGTGATGGCGATCCTCAAGACGGCGCTGGAGACCGGGTCCGGCCGGGTCGTGCTGGTCTACGCGAACCGCGACGAGAATTCGGTGATCTTCGCGGGCGAGCTGGCCTCGCTGGCGAAGCGGTACGGCGACCGGCTGGTCGTCGTGCACTGGCTGGAGAGCGTGCAGGGGCTGCCGGACGTCTCGCAGCTGCGCGGGCTGGCGTCGGCGTACACCTCGCACGAGGCTTTCCTGTGCGGCCCGGCACCGTTCATGGCCGCCGTGCGGGAGGCGCTCGGGCAGCTCGGGGTGCCGCGGGACCGGGTGCACGTCGAGAAGTTCACGTCGCTGACCGGGAACCCGTTCGAGGACGTCGTCGCCGAGGAGGAGCCTGCTTCGGACGAGGCACCGGCGTCGCTGACGGTGTCGCTGGACGGTTCGACGCGGACGATGTCCTGGCCGCGGCAGCGCAAGCTCCTCGAACGGCTGCTGGACGAGGGCATGGACGCGCCGTACTCCTGCCGCGAGGGACAATGCAGCGCGTGCGCTTGCCGAGTCGTGTCGGGCGAGGTGAAGATGCTGCACAACGAGGTGCTGGACGCCGAGGACATGGCGGACGGCATCGTGCTGGCCTGCCAGTCCCTGCCGGTCACCGACGAGGTCTCGATCAGCTACGAATAGGAGCCCGCAGTGCCCATCGACCCCGACGTCGCGATCGGTGCCGAGATCGGCGAGGTGAGCTTCGCCTGGACGTCGTCGGACGTGCTGCTGTACCACTTGGCGCTCGGCGCGGGCCCGGACGAGCTGCGGTACACCTACGAGCGGGACCTGGTGGTGCTGCCGACGTTCGCGACGGTCGCGGCCAACCTGCGCGTGTTCGACCCGCCGGCGGTGTCGTTCCCCGGGGTGGAGATCGACCTGGCGAAGGTGCTGCACGGCAAGCAGGAGATCACCCTGCACCAGCCGATCCCGGCGTCGGGCAAGGCGGTGGCGCGGTCGCGGATCGCGGACGTGTACGACAAGGGCAAGGCCGCGGTGGTGATCCAGGAGGTTTCGGTCACGTCGTCCTCGGGTGATCCACTGTGGACGGCGCGGTCGAGCATCTTCGCGCGTGGCGAGGGCGGTTTCGGCGGCTCGCGCGGGCCTTCGGACCGAATCGAGTGGCCTTCGCGGGCGCCGGACTTCGTATTCGAGACGCCTACGTTGCCGCAGCAGGCGCTGCTGTACCGGCTGTGCGGTGACCGGAACCCGCTGCACGCGGACCCGGCGTTCGCCCGGGCGGCGGGGTTCGACCGGCCGATCCTGCACGGGCTGTGCACGTACGGGATCGTGGCGCGGGTGCTGGTGAACGAGTTCCTCGACGGCGACCCGGCGCGGGTGGCGTCGTTCGCGACGAAGTTCGCCGGGGTGGTGTTCCCGGGTGAGACGCTGCGGATCCGGGTGTGGCGCTCGGACGACCGGCTGCTGGTGACGACGTCGGCTCCCGCGCGGGACGACGCGCCGGTGCTGGCGGACACGGTGCTCGTGTCCACTTCCTGAGCGCCGCTCGCCCGCCCGCTAACGTGGGAGGGAGACCTCGGGAGGACGAATGCCGGAATACTTCGTGGTGCGGGGAACGGTCGAGCCGGGCGACAAGCGCGGCCGCGAGCTGGGCTTTCCCACGGCCAACATCGCCCTGCGCGACCAGGACGGCTCCCTGGGCGACGGCGTGTGGGCGGGCTGGATCGGCCGCGCGGACGGCACCCGGCTGCCGGCGGCGGTCTCGGTCGGCCGCCGCCCGACGTACTACGGCGCGGACGGCTACCGCCTGCTGGAGGCCCACGTCCTGGACTTCACCGGCGACCTCTACGGCGAGACACTCGTGGTCTGGCTCGGCTCGCACCTGCGGCAGCAGGAGAAGTACGCCTCGGCGGAGGACCTGATCACGGCGCTGAAGAAGGACATCGCGGCGGCGGCCCAGTGGACGGCCGAGCACCCGGCGGCTGCACTCCCGGCGGCCGGCGAGAGCCCACTCGGCGAGGTCCGGCGGCTCGTGGGCTGAGGTCCGCCGCGCGAGCCGAGGTCCGGCGGCTCGAGGGCCGAGGCCCGCCACGCGAGCCAAGGCCCGGCGGCTCGAGGGCCGAGGCCCGCCACGCAAGCCGAGGCCCGGCAGCTCGAGGGCCGAGGCCCGCCACGCAAGCCGAGGCCCGGCAGCTCGAGGGCCGAGGCCCGCCACGCAAGCCAAGGTCCGGCGCGCGAGCCGAGGTCCGCTGCGCAGCGAGCCGACGTCCGCCCCCCAGCGGGTTGAGGTCCGCCGCAGCCCGGACCGGCCGTTCGCGGGGCCGGCGAGCCGTTCCGCCCCTCGCACCGCCCGGAATTGTCGGTGCCTTCCGGTAACGTGAAATCCGGGGGACCCCCGGGCCGGGGACCTCTCCGCGCCGCGCTCACAAAGCCGAGGCCAGCAGCAGGTAGCCCATCCCGGCGCCCATCGCAGCCCGGCACACCGCGCGCGACGCGTGGCCGGATTCCGGCCTCACCACCGGCGAGCCCCGGACCACCCGCACCCCCGACCACGCCGCGTCGGCCACGAAGTACCCGGCCGCCACCACCGCGATCAGCGGCAACGCCAGCCGGGTGTCCATGGTGGACATCGTCAGCCACGGCCCGTGGTCCGTCCCGCCGTGCGGCATCGCCGTCACCATGTAGAGCATCGCCGCCGCCGACAGCGCGTGGTGGGCGCAGGTCCGGGTCCGCCACCAGGCCACCGCGAACCAGCCCGTCGTCAGCGCCAGGACCGCCTGCCAGCCCGCCGCCGGGATCGGGCCGCCGACCGGGGAGACCATCGCCACCATCGCGACCACCAGCAGCAGCTCCGCCAGGTCGCCGTGGCGCACGCCGTGGCCCAGCCGCGCGTAGTCGAGGCGGACCAGCCTCAGCACGCACGGCAGCACCAGCGCCGCGAACACCGCCGTGAGCGCCCAGTCGACCACCATCGCCAGTCGGCCTCACTCTCCGTCGTGGGTGGTGTCTCCACCGTGACACCCACGCCGGCCGGGCACCAGACGTCATTGAGGTGAGACTTGGTCACCCGTCAGGATGAGTCCGCTGGTGGGCACGCCCGTCCCCGCCGTGACCAGCACCCGGGCCGCGCCCGCGACCTGGTTGGCCGCCGTGCCGCGGAGCTGGCGGACGCCCTCCGCGATGCCGTTCATGCCGTGGATGTACGCCTCGCCGAGCTGGCCGCCGTGCGGGTTGAGCGGCAACGCGCCGTCGAGCTCCAGCGCGCCGTCGGCGATGAAGTCCTTCGCCTCGCCCCGGCCGCAGAACCCCAGTTCCTCCAGCTGCATCAGCACGTACGGCGTGAAGTGGTCGTACAGTACCGCGACGTCCACATCGGACGGTCCCAGCCCCGACTGGTCCCACAGCTGCCGGCCCACGACGCCCATTTCCGGCAGCGCGGCCAGGTCGTCGCGGTAGTAGCTGGTCATCACGTACTGGTCCGGCCCGCTGCCCTGCGCCGCCGCGGCGATCACCGCCGGCGGCCGCGCGAGATCACGGGCCCGCTCCACGCTGGTGACGACGAGCGCGACCCCGCCGTCGCTCTCCTGGCAGCAGTCGAGCAGGTGCAGCGGCTCGGCCACCCAGCGTGACGCCTGGTGCTCCTCCAGGGTGATGGGCCGGCCGTGGAACCACGCGTTCGGGTTGGTCGCCGCGTGCTTGCGGTCGACGACCGCGACGCGCCCGAAGTCCTCGCTCGTCGCGCCGTAGTCGTGCAGATAGCGCCGCGCGACCATGGCCACCGTCGCCGCCGGGGTCGCGATGCCCATCGGGTAGTGGAACGCGTTGTCCACCCCGGAAGAGTTGACCTGGCCGGCCGCCGCGGAGGACACCTGGCCGAAGCGGTGCCCGGACCGCTCGTTGAACGCCCGGTACGCGACGACGACGTCCGCGACGCCGGTCGCCACCGCCATCGCGGCCTGCTGCACGGTCGCCGCCGCGGCGCCACCGCCGTAGTGGATCCGGCTGAAGAACTTCAGTTCGGGGATGCCCAGCTCGCGCGCCACCGCGATTTCGGCGTTGCCGTCCATGGTGAACGACACCAGGCCGTCCACATCGGACGGCTTCAGTCCCGCGTCGGCCAGCGCGTGGGAGATGCATTCGGCCGCCAGCCGCAGCTCGCTGCGCCCGGAATCCTTGGAGAACTCCGTGGCGCCGATGCCGGCGATGGCCGCCTTCCCGGAGAGCGTCACGGCAGCGTCACCTCCACGGTGCCGGCGACGTGCTCGCCGAGACTGTCCACACCGGACACCGAAACCACGACGTCGTTGCCCGCGCGGGAAACCACCCGGCCGGTGAACGTCAGCGTGTCGTAGGCGTAGCAGGGCACGCCGAGCCGGATCTTGATCGACCGGATCAGCGCCTGGGGGCCGGCCCACTCCGAGACGAACCGCTGGACCAGCCCGGTGTCGGTGAGGATGTTGAGGAAGATGTCCTTCGAGCCGCGGGCCACGGCCGAGTCGCGGTCGTGGTGGACGTCCTGGAAGTCGCGGGTGGCCAGCGCCGTGCTGACGACGAACGTCGGCGTCGCTTCGATCGTCAGCGGCGGCAGCTCGGTCCCTTCGCCGACGGTCATCGGGCCACCTTCCACGCGGGCAGGGTCAGGTCCTCGTCGACCCGGACGAACGCCGCGACGACCGGCAGTCCGATGTGGACCTCCTCCGGAGTGACGTCCAGGAGCTCGGCCATCACGCGGACCCCTTCTTCCAGTTCCACCAGGGCCACGACGAACGGGAGTTCCTTGCCCGGCACCGGCGGGTGGTGGTGCACGACGAAGGAGTACACGGTCCCCCGGCCACTGGCGACGACGTAGTCGGGCTTGGTGTCCAGCGAGCCGTCGGGCGGCATCGGCCCCGGCGGGTGCCGCAGCGTTTCGCCCCAGCGCTGGATCCGCAGCTCACCCTCGCGCAGGCCGTCCCAGAAGAACTCCGTGTCCCGGCTGATCACCGGCCTGAGCACCGGCGCCGGCGGCGGCTTCGGGGCGGGCGGGCGGAACTTGAGCACCCGGAACATCATCTCGGCCACCGCTTCGGCGCCGACGTACCAGGTCATCCGCGTGGTGACGAACCAGCCCTCGCCCAGTGCGGTCTTCTTCGGGCCGACAACGTTCTCCAGCCGCGTCCGCGCCTCGACCTGTTCGCCGGGCCGCAGGTAGCGGTGGTAGGTCTGCTCGGAGTTCGTCGCCACGACCGACGTGAACCCCGCCTCGTCGAGCAGCTCCATCATCAAACCCAGGGGGTCGTCGGCGCCGCGCGGGACGTTCAGGCCGCCCATCGTCCAGACCTGCGCCATCGCGGGCGGCGCGACCAGTCCCTTGTGGACGCTCGTGGCGGCGTACTCCGGGTCCGTGTAGACCGGGTTGCGGTCGCCGATCGCCTCGACCCAGTTGTTGACCATGGCCTGGTTGACCGGGTCGCGTGCCAGGCGCGGCGCGCATTCCCCGCGCGCGGCGATCTCCGCGGCGGCTTCTTCGATGTTCATCGTGGCACCCTCGGCAGGCCCAGGCCGATCGAGGCGATCAGCTCCCGTTGGATTTCGCTGACGCCCCCGCCGAAGGTCAGCACGATGTTGCGCTTGGCGGTGAGGTCGAGCCAGTCCGCCAGCTCGGCGGTGTCCGGATCGGCCAGGTCGCCGTGGCGCGCGACGACTTCCTCGAGGTTCCGGCCGATCCGCTGGATGGCCTCCGAGCTGAACACCTTGGTCGCCGACGCGTCGGCCACGCCGACCGGCGCACTCGCCGAGGACACCGCGACCTGCCAGTTCAGCAGTTCGTTCACCCGCGTCACGGCCAGCGCCTCGGCGAGCACGGCCCGCACGTCGGCGAGGTCCAGCAGGCCGTGCGCGCTCGCCCACGCGTGCACGCGGTCGTAGAGGCCGCCGATCCGCCCGGCCGGCCCGAGCATGACGCGCTCGTGGTTGAGCTGCGTCGTGATCAGCCGCCAGCCCGCGTTTTCCTGCCCCACCAAGCGGTTCGCCGGTACGCGGACGTCCGAATAGTACGTCGCGTTGACGTGGTGGGCGCCGTCGCAGGTGATGATCGGCGTCCACGAGTAGCCGGGATCGGTCGTGTCGACGATGAGGATCGAGATGCCCTTGTGCTTCGGCGCGTCCGGCGCGGTCCGCACGGCGAGCCAGACGTAGTCGGCGTCGTGCCCGCCGGTGGTGAAGATCTTCTGGCCGTTGACGACGTATTCGTCACCGTCGCGCACCGCCGTCGTCCGCAGCGACGCGAGGTCGGTGCCCGCTTCCGGTTCGCTGTAGCCGATCGCGAAGTGGATCTCCCCCGCCAGGATCTTCGGCAGGAAGAAGGACTTCTGCTCGTCCGTGCCGAACTCCTGCAGCGTCGGCCCGACCGTCTGGAGCGTGACCGAGGGCAGCTGGACGTCGGCGCGCGCGGCCTCGTCGACGAACAGGTGCTGTTCGATCCCGCCGAAGCCCTGGCCGCCGTATTCGACCGGCCAGCCGACGCCGAGCCGGCCGTCGCGGCCCATCCGGCGGACGATCTCGCGGAACACCGGCCCGTGCCGCTCGCGCCGCATCGCCCGGCGCTCCCCGGGGCTGATCAAGCCGGCGAAGTATTCGCGCAGTTCGGCGCGCAGCTGTCGTTGTGCCGTGGTCAGTTCGACGTGCATCCCGCTCACCCCGCCACTCGTTCGCCGAGCCGCCCGAGCCGGTGCGCGGCCCCGCCGAGCGTCCGGCCGAGATCCTTGACCGCCGACGAATACCGGTGCAGCGGATAGGTTTCGTCGACGCCGACCCCGCCGTGCAGGTGGTGGCAGGTCGCCAGCGCTTCCGGTGCCCGCGAGGCGAACCAGTAGGCGGCGACGTCCAGTTCGGCGTCGGCGTCGAGTCCCGAAGCCAGCCGCCACACCGCGGACGTCACGGCGAGGTGCACGGTCCGCGCGGCCACGTAGACGTCGGCGATCTGGCCCGCCACGGCCTGGAAGGCGGACAGGGGCCGGCCGAACTGGGTCCGCTCGCCGACGTGCTTGACGGTCAGCGCCAGCGCGCCGGCCAGGAGGCCGTCGCCGAGGGCCAGGGCGCCGGCCAGCGCCAGCCGGTGCAGGGCCGCCACGGCGCCGCGGTCGAACAGGAGGTCCGTTTCCTCGACGGCGACGTCGTCGAGCCGGACGGTGTACTCCGGTGTCCCGGACGAGGTGGGCGTCGGGACGAGCGTGACGCCGTCGGCGTGCGGGTCGACGAGGTAGACGGCGCTGCCGTGCGCGGTGGTCACCGGGGTGAGGATCCGGGTGGCCTCGGCGGCGTACGGGACCGCGGTCTTCACGCCGCTGACCAGCCACTTCCCGTCTCCGGCCCGCGCGGTCGCGGCGGGCTCGGCGACCAGCGGGGCGGACGGCTCGTTCAGGGCCGCGGTGAGCAGTGCCTCCCCGGCGGCGACCGGCGGCAGGAATTCCGCGCGCTGGGCCGGGGTGCCGAGCGACTCGATCGGCAGGACGCCCAGGGCGAGCGCGGCGTACGCGGGCACCGGCGCGGCGGCCCGGCCGACCTCGGTCAGGACCTGGGCGACCTCGGCGACGCCCAGGCCGTCGCCGTCCAGCTCCGGGGGCAGCGCCAGGGCGAGCAGGCCCGCCGAGGCGAGCGCGCGCCACGAGCCGTCCTCCACCGCCGGCTTCGGAGGGCGACCTCCCGGGTCTCGGAAATCACCGAGCACTTTCGCGGCGAGGGCGGCGATCTCGGTCTGCGTATCGTCAAGGGCGAAGTCCACGCCTGTCCTCCGGATCGGGCGCAATATTGAAACCTGTTCTAGTCTTAACCGGAAAGGGCGGGCACGGCAACCCCCGGGGGTGGCGGAATGGCGCGGACACGGCGGCGGATCACCGTGCCGCCGACCGCGGGCGTGCCCGAGCCGGTCCCCGTGGAGCTGCCCGGCCGCGGGCACACGGTGGTCACCGACGTCGGGCCACGGGACGCACCCGCGCTCTTCCTGCTGCATTCGGTGGCCTGCACCGGCCTGCTGACCTGGTATCCGGCGCTCACGCGGCTGGTGCGGCAGCACCGCGTCGTCGTGTTCGACCAGCGGTGGCACGGCCGGGGCATCCGCTCGCGGGAGTTCCGGCTCGCCGACTGCGCGGAGGACGTCACCGCCGTCGCGGACGCGCTCGGCGTCGGCCGGTTCGCCCTCGCGGGGTATTCGATGGGCGGGCTGGTGGCACAACTGGTGGCCCGCGCCGAACCAGAACGTGTTACCGGTCTGGTGCTGTGCTCGACCGCGGGCCACTTCGGCCGCGGGCTGCGGCAGCGCGTGGCCCTCGACGTCTTCGGCCGGACCCTGCGACGGCTGCGCGAGCACGTGCCGCCGCCGGCCGTGCCCGCCGCGCTCCCCCGCGAGCGCCTCGCCGACCACCGGTGGGGGCTGCGGGAGTTCCGGTCGACCACGCCGTGGGCGATCGCGGTCGCCGTCGACGAGATCGGCCGGTTCGACTCGACGCCGTGGCTGCACACGCTGCGGCTGCCGGCCGCGGTCGTCGTGACGGCCCGTGACCGGTTCATCGCCCCCGCCCACCAGCGGTCCCTGGCCCGCCGGATCCCGGGCGCGGCCACCTACGAGGTCGCGGCCGGGCACGCGGCCTGCGTGCTGGCCGCCGACCGCTGGGTGCCCGCCCTGCTCGCCGCGGTCGGCTCTCTCCGAGGAAGGAACTCATGATGGGACGCTTCAGCCTGCCCGACCAGAAGCCCGGCGGCCTGGATTCGCCGGTGACGGCGAAGGTGATGAAGTACGCGGCGAAGGCGCAGGTGGCCGTCTTCCGGCTGACCGGCGGCCGCGTCGGCAGCACGTGGCGGGTCGGGGCGGGGTTCCGCAAGCCGGTGCCGACGCTGCTGCTGGAACACCGCGGCCGCAAGTCCGGGCGCCTGTTCACCACCCCGCTGCTGTACCTGCGCTCCGGCGACGACGTCGTCATCGTCGGTTCCCAGGGCGGGCTGCCCCGGCACCCGCAGTGGTACCGCAACCTGCTGGCGCACCCCGAAACCCGCATCGACCTCAAGGGCCGGCGCGGCGTCCCGGTCACGGCCCGGGTCGCCGGGCCTGCGGAACGCGCCGAGCTGTGGCCGCGGCTGGTCGAGCTGTACGCGGACTTCGCCAAGTACCAGGCCTGGACCGAGCGGGAGATCCCGGTGGTGGTGCTCAGCCCCCGCTAGGCGCGGCCTTCAGCAGCTCGGCCAGTGCGTCCGGGAGCGCGTCGGCGAGTGGCCACAGGTCCTTGACCAGCTCCCGCGCGCCGAGCAGGCCGACGTGCACCTTCCCCGCGTTGGACAGCACCGTGACGTTCAGCCCGGCGCCGTGGAAGACCGGGCCGAGCGGGTAGAAGCCGGTGATCCGCGCGCCCAGGAAGTACAGCGGCATCGGCGGGCCGGGCACGTTCGAGACGACCAGGTTGTGCACCACCGGGTGCTTCTCGGCCAGGCGCAGCGCCGAATACGCCCGCACGGCGAGCCCGAACGCCGTCGCCGCCGAGAACTGCGCCCAGTCCTGCAGCATGTCGGCGTCGATGTCGTGGTGGTGGTCCTTCGACCGCCGGTTGGCCTCGGCGAGGAAGAACACCCGGGCGGCCGGGTCGGGCAGGTGCGTCGGCAGGGAGGCGAAGAACGCCGAGACCTTGTTGCTGCCGTGCTCGCGTTCGGTCCGGTCGTGCACCGAAACCGGGACCGTCGCCACCAGCGGATCCTCCGGCAGCTCCCCGCGCGCGGCGAGGAACTCCCGCAGCGCACCGGCGACGAGCGCGAGCACGACGTCGTTCACCGTGACCCCGAAGGCGTTCTTGACGTCCTTGACGTCGGCGAGGTCGAGCTGGACGAAGGCGACGCTGCGGTGCCCGGTGATCGTGCCGTTCAGCGACGTCCGCGGCGCGGTGAACGGAACCGGCATTCCCTTGCCGCGCAACGCCCGGCCGACCCACCGCGGCACCAGCCCGAGGAGGTCGGGCAGCAGCCGCGCGACCTCGGCGGGGCGCTTCACCACGCTCTCGGCCCCGGAGCGGAGCAGGTCGAGCGGCGAGGGCATCGCGGCGTTCCGGTGCTCCTCGATCTCCGGCATCGGCCCGTCCGGTTCGAGCCCGGCGAGGTAGGTGATCAGGCTGGCGCCGCTCACGCCGTCGACGCTCGCGTGGTGCATCTTGAGCAGCACGGCGAGCCGGCCGTCGGCCAGGCCTTCGATGACGTACAGCTGCCACAGCGGGTGTGCGCGGTCGAGCTGCTGCCCGGCGATATGGGCGCACAGCGCGGCCAGCTCGGCGCGGTCGCCGGGAGCGGGCACGCCGATGCGGTGCACGTGGTGGTCGAGGTCGAAGTCCTCGTCTTCGACCCACACGGGGTGGCTGAGGTTCCAGAGTGGATTGTGCAGTTTGCGGCGGAACGCCGGGATCATCCGGACGCGCTCGTCGAGCTTTTCCTGGAGCTTCGCGAAGGTGTAGCCGCCGGGGACGGTCGAGCCGTCGAGGATCAGCAGCCCGCAGACGTGCAGGACCTGCGACGACGTCTCGAGGTAGAGGAAGCTCGCGTCGAGGCCGCTGAGTCTCTGCATGCGGTCAGGGTAGGCCACTTCCGGTGAGCGGCGCGCCACCCTACTCGCCGGTACTATCGCGGTGGTGCAGCCGAATTTCCTGATCCGTCGCGCGGTCCAGCTCGGTCTCACCGCCAACGCTCTCCGCCCGTTGCGGGCGCGGTCCACGACGATCCCGGTGTTCTTCGCCGGGTGGCTGACCGGCGAGCTGGCCCCGCAGTTCCTGGCGCTGACGGCGGCCGACACGGCGTTGCACGTGGCCCGCCACGGCACCGGCGACCAGTCGACGAAAGCGGGTCTGGCGATGGCGGCCGCGTCCGCCGCCGGGCTGGCCGCGCTGATCCGCACCGGACACGGCGCCCGCGAGGAGATCGAGAAGGCGCTCACCTCGGCCCTGGGTGAGGACTACGCGCAGGAGCTGGGGCGGTCCGACCTCGGCCTGCCGTGGGGCGAGCTGGCGCTGCCGTTCCGGATGGGCGCGCCCGACGTCCGCATCGACCGCAACATCGCGTACGCCCCGGGCGGCAAGCGGTTCCTGCTGGACGTGTACCGGCCTTCTTCGCCGGTCTCCGGCGCCCCGGTGCTCCTGCAGGTCCACGGCGGCGCGTGGGTGATCGGCAACAAGGAGGAGCAGGGCCGGCCGCTGATGCGCTACCTGGCGCGCCGGGGCTGGGTGTGCGTCGCGATCAACTACCCGCTGTCACCGGCGCACCGCTGGCCGGCCCACATCGTCGCGGCGAAGCAGGCCCTGGCGTGGATCCGTTCTTCGATCGCTTCGTACGGCGGCGACCCGCGGTTCGTCGCGGTGACGGGCGGCTCGGCGGGCGGCCACCTGTCGGCGCTGCTGGCGCTGTCGCAGAACGACCCGGCGTTGCAGCCATCGTTCGAAGACGCGGACACGAGCATCCAGGCGTGCGTCCCCCACTACGGGGTGTACGACTTCGCGGCGACGTCCGGCGCACCGGCGAGCAAGTACCGGCTGGAGAGCCTGATCGCCCGCCGGGTGTTCGCACCGGACCGGGACCCGGTAGCGCACTTGGACGACTACATCGCGGCGTCCCCGTTGGACCGGATCACCTCGGACGCGCCACCGTTCTTCGTGATCCACGGCCGGGACGATTCGCTGGTCCCGGTGCGCGAGGCGCGCGAGTTCGTCTCGCGGCTGCGGGAGAAGTCCCGGCAGCCGGTGGCGTACGCGGAGCTGGCGGGTGCACAGCACGCGTTCGACGTGTTCACGTCGGTGCGATCGGCGCACGTGGTCCGCGGGGTGGCGCGGTTCCTGGACCACACCTACAACGCCTGGAAGGCCGAACACCGGTGAGCGCCTGCGCCCCAAGGCCACCTTGGGTGCGTTGAACGCAGATCCGCCACGCTCCGGGTGCGTGTGTATGACCCGTACCGTCCAGCCACGAGTCGACGGGTTTTTCCAAGCGTTCGTCTATCGCCACGTGCCCAATGTGTTGCTCTGCTGGCACCCAGACGCCGGAAAGACGTTGTTCATCAACGAAGCACCTGAAATGCGATGGCCGATCCCGAAATCCGAACACAGGCTCATGGTGCGCGACGGCCGGGAGATGTTCGTGCTCGGCCCTGGCGATCCTCGCGGTGGCCAGGCGGTTGCGTGTTGGTCGGACGATATCGCGGTTCGGCTCAGTGGCAGCTATTCGCCGCACGAACTGATTCTGTTCGCGTTGAACCTTCAACCTCTGCGAGTCTGAGCGTCAGCCGAGCACAGTCATACGAGACGGCTTCTTGACGTTCTACCCCCCACAGTCGCCGGCCCGATACCGCCATTGCCCCTCAGAAAACGAGGTCCACGGGGCTTGCCGACGGTGGGCCGTCGAGGCGCCACTCCGGTCCTTCGCGGACGAAGCGGTACCAGCGTGCGTCGCGGCCGTAGCGTAATTGCAGCTCTCCGTGGGTCACGCGGTTGCGCCAGATCTTCGGTTTGCCCGGGAGGCCCGCGTCGGCCAGGAGCGACTCGGCCTCGGCCAGGAGTCCCGGGCCGGGCTGCCAGGCTTCCCGCAGGGCGGCCAGGCCGCCGCGGCCTGCTTCGCGCCAGGCCTCGGCCCAGCGGACCAGGTCTCGTGGGGATATCCCCGCCGCCGTGGCGAGGGCGGTGGTCTCCGCGCCGGAGCGGCCGGCCGCGCGGCGGGCGAGGTCTTCGTCGAAGGTCAGCTCCGCCGCCGTCGGTCCACCGGCCAGGAGGTCACGGGCGAGGGAGGCCGCGTCCGCCGCGAGGGCGGACAGCGCCGCCGCCGTCCAGCCCGTGCCCGGTGGCGGGTCGAGGTCCAGCACCGCCGGCGGCCCGGCCACCCGCGGTGGCGGCGGCACGGCGGGGATCGCGCCCGGCCGTCGCGCGTAGGCGGCGCGCGGTGTCAGTCCTTCATCGACGGGCTTCGGGAGCTTCGGTTTCTCGCCGCGCGCCGGCGACCGGCGGGCGCGGAGTTCGGCCAGCACGTCGGCCCGCGGGCGGCCGCGCAGCAGGAAGAGCGTGAACGGGTCGCGGTCCACCTCGTCGGCGACCAGGTAGTACACCGCGGCGACGTGCTTGCACGGGTTCGCCGAGTCCGGGCACGAGCACCGCGGCCGCAGGTCGCCCGGGCCCGGCAGCAGGTCGACGCCCGCTTCGCGCGCCTGCTCGGTGAGCGCGCCCGGCAGCTCGCCGTCGAGCAGCGCCGCCGCGTGGCCGAGCTGGGTGCCGACCACGCCGAGCAGCGTGTCCCACTCGCCGTCGGTGAAGGTGCGCATCGTGATCGTCACCTTGTACGGCTCCGGCCGGCTGCCGCGCACCCGGGCGCTCACCGTACCGGCCCGGGCGTGCAGCTCGCTGACCGTGCCCTTCCGCGCGTACGTCCGCCCGCGCGGCAGCCGGTTCGGGTCGAGCTTCGCGCGCTTCTCCAGCGCCTCGACCCAGGCCCGGCCCCACCACGTCGTGCCGAAGTTCCGCCTCGGTGGCATCACCCGCCCCCGAGCCGGACCAGGTCGGCGAGCTCGTCGTCGGACAGTTCGGTGATCCAGTCCTCCCCCGCCCCGACGATCGACTCGGCGAGGCCGCGTTTCTTCTCGAGGACCTGCGCGATCCGCTCCTCGAGGGTGCCCTCGGCGATCAGCCGGTGCACCTGGACCGGCCGGTCCTGCCCGATCCGGTACGCGCGGTCGGTGGCCTGGTCCTCCACCGCCGGGTTCCACCAGCGGTCGTAGTGGATCACGTGGGTGGCCCGGGTCAGGTTGAGCCCGACGCCGCCCGCCTTGAGCGAGAGCAGGAACACCGGGATCTCACCGGCCTGGAACCGGTCGACCATGTCCTGCCGTTTCGCCGGGGAACTGTCGCCGGAGAGCAGCTCGGTGGGCAGGCCCCGGTCCTTGAGGCGCCGCTCGAGCAGGCGGCAGAGCTGGACGTACTGGCTGAACACCAGGACGCTTTCGCCCTCGTCGAGGATCACGTCCAGGAGTTCTTCGAACGCCGCGAGCTTGCCGGAGCGGCCGGTGAGCGCGCCGTGCGGTTCTTTGAGGAACTGCGCGGGATGGTTGCAGATCTGCTTGAGTTCGGTGAGCAGCTGCAGCACCTGCCCGCGCCGCTTGATGCCCTGCGTTTCCCGGATTTCGGCGAGGTTCTCCCGCACGACGGCCTCGTAGAGCGTGGTCTGCTCGGCGGTCAGCGGGACGAACCGGTCGGTCTCGGTCTTGGGCGGCAGTTCCGGGGCGATGTCCGGGTCGGACTTGCGCCGCCGCAGCAGGAACGGCCGGACGGTGGTGGCCAGCCGCTCGGTGACCGCCTTGTCGCGGTCGCGTTCGATCGGCCGCGCCACGGTGCGGCGGAAGCGGTCGAGCGGGCCGAGCAGGCCGGGCGTCGTCCAATCCACAATGGACCACAGCTCGGTGAGCCGGTTCTCGACCGGGGTGCCGGTGAGGGCGACCTTGGCTTGCGCGGGCACCTTGCGCAGCTCCTTGGCCGTGGCGGACAACGGGTTCTTGACGTGCTGGGCCTCGTCGGCCGCGATCAGCCCCCAGTCCACTTCGGACAGCGTCTCGCGATCGCGGCGGAGGACGCCGTAAGTGGCCAGGACGACCTCGTCGGGCGCGAGGTCGTCGAGGTGGCGGCCGCCGCCGTGGAACCGGCGGACGGGGATTTCGGGGGCGAAGCGGGCGAACTCGCGCTCCCAGTTGCCGAGGAGGGAGGTGGGGCAGAGGACGAGGGTGGGGCCGCCGCCTCGCTGGGGCGCGGGGTCGACGAGGGAATCCTCGACACCGGGAGGCGAGGGCTCGGCACCGCCCGGCGGGGACTCGCCGCCGGCGGGCGCCACCCCACCGCCGGCCGCCGGCCGCGCACCGATCGGCGGCGGCTCGGCCTCGGATGCGGTGGCTTCGTGGGGCTGGCCGCCGGGCTGCGCCTCGCCAGGGTGCGCGTCAGCCGCCGATCGGATGGCCTCGCCGGAGTGCGGGTCGGCCGCCGATCGGATGGCCTCGCCAGGGTGCGGTGGGGGCTCGGCTGCCGACGGTGCGGTCAGGTCAGGCTGTGCCGGGCCGGACTCCGCCCATCGGAACTCCGCCGGGCCCGGCCCCAGCGCACCGGACCTCGCCAGCTCGCGCCGGTGCAGGTGGAGGGCGATCAGCTGGATCGTCTTGCCCAGGCCCATGTCGTCGGCCAGGCAGGCGCCCAGTCCCAGCCCCGTCATCGTCGCCAGCCAGGACAGGCCCGCCTGCTGGTACGGGCGCAGCGTTGCGTGCAACCCCGGTGGTGGGGCCACCAGGGCGTCCGCCCGGTCGCGGATGCGCGAGGCCAGCCCACCCAGCGCCGGCGGTGCCGCGAACTCGACGCGTTCGCCGTCGAGCTCCAGCTCGCCCGTCAACGCGGCCGCCAGGGCCTCGCCCGCGTCCAGCTTGCGGGTCCGGCCCCGGACCCGGGCCAGGAGCTGCGGGTCGACCCGGACCCACTGGCCGCGCAGGCGGACCAGCGGCCGCTTGGCTTCGGCGAGCGCCGCGACCTCGGCCTCGGTCAGCTGCTCGCCGCCCAGGCTCAGCTGCCAGCGGAACTCCAGCAGCGAACGCAAGGCGAACTCCGCCTCCGTGACGCTCGCCGGCGCCTGCGTCGCGCTCGCCTTCGCCTTCACCTCCGCTGCGAACAGCCCCTTCGACCAGAGCACCTCGATGCCGGCGCCGCCGAGGTCGCGGGCGCCGTCGGTGAGCAGGTCGACGACCTCTTCGTCGGACAGCGCCAGCGAAGCGGGCGTCGCCTGGGTCAGCACCCGGCCCAGCGGCGCCCAGGCCCGTGCGCCGCGGCGCAGGCCCAGCAGCAACTGCGTCTCGACCTGGTCGCCGAGGCGGTTCAGCACCGCGTCCGGGGCCTCCCACAGCGTTGCCGCCTCCACCACCAGGCTCGGCTCCGCCATGCTGCGCACCGCCAGCACCCCGGCGAACGAGTCGTCGTCGAGGCCCTCGACCCGCAGGAGCACCTGGATCCCGCGGGGCTCGCGGGCGTCCAGCTCCGCCAGCCAGGCCGCGCCGTCCGGGCCGAGCAGGGCCGGTTCACGGGCCGCGAACGCCGGATCACCCGCGCCGACGGGTGCCGCCGGGCTGCGCACCAGCAGGTCGGCCGTCGCGTCCCACAACGCGCGGACGAGGGAGTCCGGCGAGTGCAGGCGGATGTTCTTCAGCCCGGTCAGCGGGAGCGCGTACGCCTCCGGTGGCAGCGCGCCGGCCAGCCCCCGCAGCAGTTCCTCGTCGGCGGCGTCCAGCGGGCCGATCCGCCAGGCCGCCGCCCCGCCCGGCGACGCGGCCGGCCGCAGCCGCCCCCGGGCGACGAGGTTCACCCCGGCGTTGACGGCCGCCGACCACGCCGCCACCGCCGGGCTGGCCTCCTCCCCCACCGACAGCAGCCGGGGCAGCGCCCGCTCCAGGGGGATCAGCTCGGCCTCGACCTTCGTCCGCGCGAACTTGGCTCCCCGGGGCAGCACGAGCTCGATCGTGGTCCCGCCGGCCACGTCCTCGCCCCACAGGGCCAGCACCCCGTCCCGCGGGGGATCCGCGGGGAGGTAGGTGGCCTGGGTGTCTGCGCTGAACTCCACGACCGCAACGCTAGAACACGACCCCGACAGTTTTGCCTCCGGCGGCGCGAACGGTCCTTTCGCACCGTTGCTCGACGCAACCCACCCGTGCGCCGCGGGGCATCAGCCGCGGGGCAGGCCCAGCAGCCGTTCGGCCGTGAGGGAACGCAGGACCTGCGTCGTGCCGCCCGCGATCGAAAGGCAGCGGGTCAGCAGGAATTCGTGCTGCGGCGAGCCGTCGGCGAGCAGCGCGCCCGCGCCGGCCAGCTCCAGCGCGAACTCCGCCACGTCCTGCCGGTGCTGCACGCCGAGCAGCTTCCGGACGCTCGACTCCGCACCGGGGTCCTGCCCCTCCAGCCGGCGCAGGGCCGCCCGCAGGTCCAGCACCGACCCGGCGACCCCGTCGGCCACCAGCGCGCCGAGCCGGTCGAGAGCCACCTCGTCCAGAGCCGAGGCGTCCACTGTGGACACCAGGGTCTGCGCGCTCTCGCCGACCGCCGAGCCGCTGCCGATGGCCACCCGTTCGTTGGCCAGCGTCGTGCGCGCCAGCCGCCAGCCGCCACCCGGCGAGCCGACGACGTCGGCGTCCGGCACGAACACGTCGTCGAGGAACACCTCGTTGAACACGGCCTCGCCGGTGATCTCGCGCAGCGGCCGCGTCGTGATGCCGTCGGCGCGCATGTCGACCAGGAAGTACGTGATGCCCTTGTGTTTGGGCGCGTCCGGGTCGGTGCGGGCCAGGCAGATGCCCCAGTCGGCTTCGCGGGCCAACGACGTCCACACCTTCTGCCCGGACAGCCGCCAGCCGCCGTCGACGCGCCGGGCCGCCGTCCGCAGCGCCGCCAGGTCGGACCCGGCGCCGGGCTCGCTGAACAGCTGGCACCAGGTGAGCTCGCCGCGCAGGGTGGGCCGGGCGAACCGGGCGCGCTGCTCGTCGCTGCCGTGCTCGAGGATCGTCGGCACCGCCCACGCGCCGATCACCAGGTCCGGACGGCGGACGCCGGCGGCGCTCAAGGCGGCGTCGATCCGCAGCTGCTCCGCGGCATCGGCGCCCCGGCCGTAGGGCGCCGGCCAGTGCGGGGTCAGCAAACCGGCGTCGGCCAAGGCGACCCGCTGATCACCAGGGGGCAACGCGGCGATCCGCGCGACCTCCTCCCGCAGCGTGGGGTCGTCACCGACGTCGACGCCCAGCGTCCGCACGGTCCCGGACAGCGCCAGCGACGCCGCTCGCCGCCGCCACGACCCGCCGAGCCATTGCCGCAGGGCCACGGCCCGGCGCAGGTACAGGTGGGCGTCGTGCTCCCAGGTGAACCCGATCCCGCCGAGCACCTGGACGCAGTCCTTGGCGTTGGCGACGGCCGCGTCGAGGGCGACGACGGCCGCGCTCGCCACCGAAAGCGGGTGCTGCCCCGAAGCCGCGTCCCAGGCCAGCGCTTCGGCGGCTTCGGCGCGGCACAGCATCTCGGCGCACAGGTGCTTGATCGCCTGGAACGCCCCGATCGGCTTGCCGAACTGCTCCCTGACCTTGGCGTACTCGACGGCGACGGTCAGGCACCGCCGCGCCACGCCCGCCGCCTCGGCCGCCGCCAGGGTCGCCGCCAGCGGGGCGACCGGCGGCAGGGTGAGGAGATCGCCACGGACCCCCGAGAACCGGATCCGCGCCAGCGGGCGCGAGAAGTCGAACGCGGCCAGGGGCTCGACGCTCACCCCGGGCGTGCCGGGAGCGAGCAGGACGTGGCCACCCTCGACCGGGACCAGCAGCCAGGTCCCGGCGTCCGCGCCGGGCACCGGCTCGGTGACGCCGTCGTCGAGCGACGGCGCGTCCAGCAGGACCGCGACCGTGGCCTCCCCCTCGGCCAGGGCCGGGAGCAGCTCCTTCGCTTCGGGGATTTCGGCGAGCAGCAGGCCGGCGAGGGCGGTGCTCAGCACCGGTCCGGGAACGAGTTCTTCGGCCGCCGCGGCGAGCCCGGCGGCGAGGTCGGCGACACTGCCCTCGGCCCCGCCGGCCGCCGCGGGCAGCGCGACACCGAACAGGCCGAGCGCGGCGAAGCCGGCCGGGATTGCCGCCCCGGAACGGGTTTCCGCGGCGCGCACCGCCTCCCGGGGGTGATGAGCCGCGGGCCACGCGGGGGTGGCCTGGGGCCGCGCGGCCGGTTCCACGGGGTGGGCGCCCCGCCCTGGGGCTACACGCCGGGGCGCGGGCCCGACAAGCCCGTGTTGTAAGT
>NZ_JBHVXZ010000017.1:28523-113831 GCF_042881395.1 Amycolatopsis sp. NPDC058278
GGCGTGGTTCGCCTGGGCCAGCGCGGCCTGTTCCTCGGTGAGCGCGACCGGCATGGGGCCTCCTCGCGGTAGCAGCGACACTACTCGCGAGTGTAGAACGTGTTACAGTTTTTCGGCCAGTGGGTCAGCTGTCGCGAGGTTCGCCAGGACAGGTAATCTACGTCGTGAACTGGAACAAGTTCCGAAGGACGGGGGAATGCCGATGCCAGGCAAGACCAAGGCCCGCGGCAACGGCCTGAGCGCGATCGGCGCGGACGAGCTCGGCTCGGCCGCCCAGCGCGACCGCCGCCGCCGGATCATCGACGCCACCCTCGCACTCGCGTCGAAGGGCGGCTACGACGCCGTCCAGATGCGCGCCGTCGCCGAGAAGGCCGACGTCGCCCTCGGCACGCTGTACCGGTACTTCCCCTCGAAGATCCACCTGCTCGTCTCCGGGCTGGCCCGCGAGTTCGAGCGCGCGCAGGAGAAGCTGGAGCGCCAGGCCATCCCGGGCGACACGCCCGCCGAGCGGCTGATGTTCGTGCTCGGCCGCAACACGCGCATGATGCAGCGCGACCCGCACCTGACCGAGGCGATGGTCCGCGCGTTCATGTTCGCCGACACCTCCGCCGCCGCCGAGGTCGAGCAGGTCGGGCGGCTGATGGAGAACATGTTCGCCAAGGCGATGGGCATCGCCGAGCCGACCGAGGCCGACCGCGACATCTTCCACGTGGTCGCGGACGTCTGGATGGCGAACCTGGTCGCGTGGGTGACCCGCCGCGCCTCGGCGGCCGACGTCGCCAACCGCCTCGAACTGTCGGTGCACCTGCTGCTCGACAAGTGATCCCGGCCGCGGCGGTCGCCGAAGCGCACCGCCGGCTACACGGCGCGCTGGACGGGCTGACCGACGAGCAGGTCCGCGAGCCGTCGCCGCTGCCCGGCTGGACGCGCGGCCACGTGCTGGCCCACGTCACCGACGCCGGCCGCGCGCTCGCCGACCTGGTCGAGAACGCCCTGCTCGGCGTGCTCGTCCCGCTCTACGATCCGCGGACGCACGACCGGGACGGCATCATCGAAGCGACCGCGGGCCGGACCGCCGACGAGCACCGGCGCGCCCTGCTCCGGCACTCCGTCCGCCTGGAAGACGCCTGGGCCCGGGTCCGGGACTGGGACCAGCACGTCGACTACCGCGACGGCAAGCTGTCCAGCACCGTCTTCGCGCGCTGGCGCGAGGTCTGGATCCACGCCGTCGACCTCGACGTCGGCATCGGCGTCACCGACTGGCCCGAAGACTTCGCCGTCCACGCGATCGATTTCCTCGCCGGGCGCCTGCCCGCCGGCGTCGCGATCCGGGCCGGTGACCGCCGCTGGGGCTCCGGCGGCACGGAAGTCACCGGGCCCGTGCGGGAGGTGGCCGCCTGGCTGTCCGGCCGGACCGCCGGCGACGGCCTCGCCGGCGACCTCCCGCAGCTGGGTCCGTGGCCGGGCGTCAGCGGTGCGCCTCGGCCACCCCGGCCAGCTCGTCCAGCGCCTTGAGCGTCTCCGCTTCCGGCAGCGTGTCCAGCAGGAACGTGTACCGCTCGACGCCGGCCTCGCGGAAGCCGTCGATCACCTTCGGCGTCGTCGGCCCGCCGAAGACCGCGAACTGCACGTCCTCGCGGCCCTGGTCGGCCAGCCAGCCGCGGACGCGCTGCGCCTCCTGGCACTTCGTGTAGCCCCGGAGCAGCCAGCCGTCGCCGTACTTGGCGAGCCGGTTCAGGGCGGCTTCGCTCTCGCCGCCGATGTAGATCGGGACGTGCGGCTTCTGCACCGGCTTCGGCCAGCTGAAGATCGGGTCGAGGTCGACGTGCTCGCCGTGGAACTCGGCCTCGTCCTTCGTCCAGATCTCCTTGAGCGCGGCCAGCTGCTCGTCGATCAGCGCACCGCGGGTCTTCGGGTCGGTGCCGTGGTTGCGCATCTCTTCCCGGTTCCAGCCGACGCCGACGCCGAACAGCGCGCGGCCGTCGGAGATCAGGTCCAGCGACGCGACCTCCTTGGCCGTGTGGATCAGGTCGCGCTGGACCAGCAGGGCGATCCCGGTGCCGAGCAGCAGCTCCGACGTGGCGGTGGCCGCGGCGGCGAGCGCCACAAAGGGATCGAGCGTGCGGTAGTACACGCGCGGGAGATCACCGCCGCCCGGGTACGGGCTTTCCCGGCGCACCGGGATGTGCGAGTGCTCGGCGAGGAACAGCGAGTCGAAGCCACGTTCTTCCAGCGCGGCGCCCAGCACGTCCGGCCGGATGCCCTCGTCGGTCACGAACGTCGAAATACCGAATTTCATGCTCCAGGACTACCACCGGGTTGACAGGAGGTGCAGGATGAAGTCATCTCATCGCACGTTGAATAAGGGGGCAGTCATGGACGTACAAGACGTCGACTTCGAACAGCTGTACCAGGGCGCCACCCCGATGGGCCGCAAGATGCCGTGGGACCTCGGCGCGCCGCAGCCCGCGGTCGTCGCGCTGGCCGACGCCGGCGAGTTCACCGGCGAGGTGCTCGACATCGGGTGCGGCCTCGGCGACAACTCGGCGTTCCTCGCCTCGCGCGGCCTGCGGGTCACCGGGCTGGACGGGGCACCGTCGGCGGTCGAGCAGGCCCGCTCGCGCGCCGCGGAGAAGGGCCTCGAAATCGAGTTCGCCGTGGCCGACGCGACCAAGCTCGAAGGCCACGAAGGCCGCTTCGACACGGTCCTCGACAGCGCGCTGTACCACTGCCTGTCCGAGGACGAGCGCCGCCGGTACCTCGCCGCGCTGACCCGCGCGGCACGGCCCGGCGCGACGCTGCACCTCTTCGCCTTCTCGCCGGAAATCCCGGACGGCTTCCCGGCGCCGTACCTGATCACCGAAGCCGACCTGCGGGAGACCGTCGGCAAGGATTGGACGATCGAACGCCTCGAACCGACCCTCTACACGACCTCGATGACGCCGGAGGAGCTGCGGCAGAGCGTCCGGACGATCCTGGACCAGGACCCGGCCGAGCTGGCGCGGCTGGGCACCGACGCCGAGGGCCGGGTCCTCGTCCCGGTCTGGCAGCTGAAGGCGGTCCGCCGCTAGACGTTGCGGCGGTACTGGCCGCCGACCTCGAAGAAAGCTTCCGTGATCTGGCCGAGCGAGCACACCCGCGCGGCGTCCATCAGCACCCCGAACAAGTTGGCGCCGCGGGTGGCCGCCTCGCGCAGGGCCTTCAACGCCTGCTGGGCCTCCTCGTGGTGACGGTGCTGGAAGTCCGCGAGGCGGTCCAGCTGGGACTTCTTCTCGTCCTCCGTCGCGCGGGCCAGCTCGACCTCGACCTCGTCCTCCGCCGAGCGCGGGTTGCGGAACGTGTTGACGCCGATGATCGGCAGCGAGCCGTCGTGCTTCTTGCGCTCGTACAGGATCGACTCGTCCTGGATCTTGCCGCGCTGGTAGCCCGTCTCCATCGCGCCGAGGACGCCGCCGCGCTCGCTGATCCGGTCGAACTCGGCCAGCACCGCCTCCTCGACCAGGTCGGTCAGCTCGTCGATGACGAACGAGCCCTGCAGCGGGTTCTCGTTCTTCGACAGGCCCCACTCCTTGTTGATGATCATCTGGATGGCCATCGCGCGGCGCACCGACGACTCCGACGGCGTCGTGATCGCCTCGTCGAACGCGTTGGTGTGCAGGGAGTTCGCGTTGTCGTACAGCGCGCACAGCGCCTGCAGCGTGGTGCGGATGTCGTTGAAGCTCATCTCCTGCGCGTGCAGCGACCGCCCGGACGTCTGCACGTGGTACTTCAGCTTCTGCGACCGCTCGTTCGCGCCGTAGCGCTCGCGCATCGCCACCGCCCAGATCCGCCGCGCCACCCGGCCGAGCACCGAGTACTCCGCGTCCATGCCGTTGGAGAAGAAGAACGACAGGTTCGGCGCGAAGTCGTCGATGTCCATGCCGCGGGCCAGGTACGACTCGACGTAGGTGAAGCCGTTGGACAGCGTGAACGCCAGCTGCGAGATCGGGTTCGCCCCGGCCTCGGCGATGTGGTAGCCGGAGATCGACACCGAGTAGAAGTTCCGCACGCCGTGCTCGATGAACCACTCCTGGATGTCGGCCATCATCCGGAGGCTGAACTCGGTCGAGAAGATGCAGGTGTTCTGGCCCTGGTCCTCCTTGAGGATGTCGGCCTGCACCGTGCCCCGGACGTTGCGCAGCACCCACTCGCGCAGCTCGGCGGCTTCGGTGTCGGAGGGCTCACGGCCGTGCTCGTCGCGGAACTCCGTCAGCTTCTGGTCGATCGCCGTGTTGAGGAAGAAGGCGAGGATCGTCGGCGCCGGGCCGTTGATGGTCATCGATACCGACGTGTTCGGCGCGGTCAGGTCGAAGCCGTCGTAGAGGACCTTCATGTCGTCGAGCGTCGCGATGGACACACCCGACGTGCCGACCTTGCCGTAGATGTCGGGGCGGGTGCCGGGGTCGTGGCCGTAGAGGGTCACCGAGTCGAACGCCGTGGAGAGCCGCTTGGCCTCCGAGTCCGCCGAGAGCAGCTTGAACCGGCGGTTGGTGCGGAACGCGTCGCCCTCGCCGGCGAACATCCGCGCCGGGTCCTCGCCGTCGCGCTTGAACGGGAAAACACCCGCGGTGTAAGGGAAGTAACCCGGCAGGTTCTCGCGGCGCAGGAACGACAGCAGCTCGCCGGACTCGGCGTAGCGGGGCAGGGCGACGCGCGGGATCCGGTTGCCGGACAGCGTGTCGCGCCACAGCTGCGTGCGCAGCTCCTTGTCGCGGATCTTCACGACCAGCTCGTCCTGGCGGTACTCCGCCGACAGCGCCTGGAAGCGCTCGAGGAGTTTTGCCGACTCGCCGTCCACATCGGACTCGGCCGCGGCCAGCAGCCCGTCGAGCGCGTCGGTGGAAGCGTCCACCTTGGACAGCTCGGCACGCGCCAGTGCCAGCGCGTCGCGCTTGCGGATCGCGGCGACCTGCTGCGCGGTCTTCGCGTGGTAACCGCGAACGGTCTCGGAAATCTCGGCCAGGTACCGGGACCGGTTGCCCGGGATGATCGTCGAGGCGTCGGTCGAGACCTTGCCCTCGACCCGCGGCAACGTCCCCGCGGACACGCCGAGGCCGCGCTCGGCGAGCATGCCCCGCAGGTGCTGGTACAGCGCGGTGACGCCGTCGTCGTTGAACTTCGCCGCGCTCGTGCCGTACACCGGCATGTCCTCCGGCCCCGACGAGAAGGCCTCGCGGTTGCGCACCAGCTGGCGCGCGACGTCGCGGCGGGCGTCCTCGGCGCCGCGGCGCTCGAACTTGTTGATCGCGACGACGTCGGCGAAGTCGAGCATGTCGATCTTTTCCAGCTGCGAAGCGGCGCCGAACTCCGGCGTCATCACGTACAGCGACTCGTCCACGAAGTCGACGATCCCGGCGTCGCCCTGGCCGATGCCCGGCGTCTCGACGATCACGAGGTCGAAGCCGGCGGCCTTGCAGGCCAGGATCGACTCGCGCAGCCCGGCCGGGATCTCGCCGGACGTCGTGCGCGTGGCCAGCGAGCGGAAGTACACCGGTGAGCCGTCGAGGCAGTTCATCCGAATGCGGTCGCCGAGCAGCGCGCCGCCGCCCTTGCGCCGCGACGGGTCGACGGCGAGCACCGCGATCCGCAGCTTGTCCTCCTGGTCGAGGCGGAACCGGCGGATCAGCTCGTCGGTGAGCGACGACTTGCCGGAGCCGCCGGTGCCGGTGATGCCGAGCACCGGCACCTCGCGCCGGCCCGCGGCCTCGGTGATGCCGCCCAGCAGGTCACCGGGCAGCTGCCCGGCCTGCAGCTGGGTGATGACGCGCGAGAGCGAGGCGACGTCACCGGAGAGCACCTTGTCCAGCGAAGGGGCTTCGGCAGCGAGGTCGACGTCGCAGGCCTTGATCATGAAGTTGATCATGCCCGGCAGGCCCATCTCGTAGCCGTCTTCGGGCGAGAAGATGCGGGCGACGCCGCGCGAGTGCAGCAGCTCGATCTCCTCGCGCACGATCACCCCGCCCCCGCCGCCGAAGACCTTGATGTGGCCGGCGCCGCGCTCGCGCAGCAGCTCCACCAGGTAGGAGAAGTACTCGACGTGCCCGCCCTGGTAGGCCGAGATGGCCACCCCCTGGACGTCCTCGGCGATGGCCGCGGTGGCGACCTCGTCGACCGACCGGTTGTGGCCGAGGTGGACGACTTCCGCGCCCTGCGACTGCAGGATCCGCCGCATGATGTTGATCGACGCGTCGTGGCCGTCGAAGAGACTCGACGCCGTGACGAACCGGACGGGGTGCGCGGGGCGGTACAGCTCGCTGCTCATCCCTCCAAAATACTTTGACTTCCTACTATTGGAAACCCGATGGCCGGTGACGCGGCTCTCACGGCAGCCCGGGAGAACCTTGACACGCGCCTGCTCGGGCCTATATTTAATGAGTCCGTTAATTAACAGGATGGTGAAATGACCGACACGCTGAGCCGGACGTTCTCGGCCCTCGCCGACCCGACCCGGCGCGCCATCCTCGCGCGCCTGTCGGCGGGCGAAGCGACGGTGAACGAGCTCGCCGGACCGCTCCCGATGAGCCTGCCCGCGGTGTCCCGGCACCTGAAGGTGCTGGAGGCGGCCGGGCTGATCACCCGCGGCCGCACCCGCCAGTGGCGGCCCTGCCGGCTGGAGGCCAAGCCCCTGGAAGGCGTCGCCGACTGGGTCGCGACCTACCGCCGGTTCTGGGACGGCGGGTTCGACCGCCTCGAAGAGCACCTGCGGACCCTGACCGGCGGCCCCGGCGATGCCTGACCTCACCATCACGCGCGTCTTCGACGCTCCGCGCGAGCTGGTCTTCGCCGCGTGGACCGATCCGGACCAGCTGGCGAGCTGGCTGGGGCCGCACGGCTACACCGGCTCCGCCGTCACCCTCGCCACCCGGCCCGGCGGTGCCTGGCGGGCGTGCATCCGCTCCCCCGAGGGCGACGAGCACTGGATGCACGGCGTCTACCGCGAGATCACCGCCCCCGAACGGCTCGTGTTCACCTTCGCCTGGGACACCGAAGGCGACCTGCGCACCGAGACCCTCGTGACGATCGGCTTCGCCGAGCACGACAGCAAGACCGAGATGACCTTCGTCCAGACCGGCTTCCCGACCGCCGCCGACCGCGACGGCCACGACGAGGGCTGGACCTCCTGCTTCGAGGACCTGACCGGCTTCATCCGAGAAAAGGACGCCCGATGACCGCCACCCTGCCCCGGATCGTCTCGCCCGAAGAGTGGCAGGCCGCACGAGACGCGCTACTCGTCAAGGAGAAGGAACTCATGAAGGCGGCCGACCACCTGGCCGCCGAACGCCGCCGGCTGCCGATGGTGCCCTTCACCGAGGCCTACGAGTTCGAGTCGGCCGAGGGGAAGAAGAGCCTGCTCGACCTGTTCGACGGCCGCCGCCAGCTGATCGTCTACCACTTCATGCTGCACCCGGGCGACGAGGCGGGCTGCCCCGGCTGTTCCCTCGTCGTCGACAACCTGCCGCACCTGGCGCACCTGCACGCCCGGGACGTCACGCTCACCGTCGTCGCGCCCGCCACGCTCGCCGAGATCGAGCGGTACAAGACGCGCATGGGCTGGGACGTGCCGTGGGTATCCGCGCACGGCAGCAGCTTCACCGACGACTGCGGCGTCGGAAGGGGCTTCGGCGTCAGCGTCTTCCTCCGCGACGGCGACGCCGTGTACCGGACCTACTTCACCTCCGGCCGGGGCGGCGAGACGTTCATGGCGTCGCACCGGTACCTCGACATCACGCCGCTGGGGCGCCAGGAGGCGTGGGAAGAGGAGAGCCGCGGCGACGACGCACCCAGCTCGTGGTGGCGCCGTCACGACGAGTACTGAAAGTTTTTCCGCCGGCCGTGTCCGGTCGGCCGCCGCGGCTCCGACCTCCTGGCGTCAGACCCCCACCGGAGGAGATGGAAATGCGCGAGATCGTCTACCTGGTCCACACGTCGCTCGACGGCTGCGTCGAAGGCCCGAACGGCGAATTCGACTGGCCGGTCATGGGCCCGGAGCTGTCCGCCTACTCGCGGGAGCTGAGCGCGCGTGCCGGCGAGTTCGCCTACGGGCGGAAGGTCTGGGACATGATGTCCGCCTACTGGCCGGACGCCGAGTCGATCTCGGACCACCCGCACGACATCGCGTTCGCGCCCGTCTGGCGGGAGACGCCGAAGGTCGTGTTCTCGCGGACGCTGGAGAAGGCGGACTGGAACACCCGGGTCTTCGGCGGCGACCTGGGCACGGTCGTGGCGTCCCTGAAGGCCGAACCGGGCGAGGACCTGCTGCTCATGGGCGGCGCGGAGCTGGCCGCCGAGCTCACCGCGCGCGGCCTGATCGACGAGTACCAGGTGTTCGTGCACCCGGTCGTCCTCGGCGGCGGCAAGCGCCCGTTCGCCGAGGACACCGCGCGGCTCGGCCTGGAGCTGGTGGAGTCGCGCACCTTCGACGGCCAGGTCGTGCTGCTGCGCTTCCGCCGCGCGTAGCCGGTGCCGGGCCCGGGCGTGTCCCGGGCCCCGGCGGCGTCAGCGCGCGTTGGCCGCCCGCAGCGCGATCCACTGCCGCATGGCGTACTCGACCAGCGTGATCAGCGTCTGCTTGGTCGACTCGCGATCCCGCGCGTCGCAGCGGACGATCGGGATGTTCGGGTCGATCGACAGCGCCTCGCGGACGTCGTTGATGTCGTGCTCCAGCACGCCGTCGAACGTGTTGACGCCGACGATGTACGGCAGGCCCCGGTCTTCGAAGAAGTCGATCGGGGCGAACGAGTCGGCCAGCCGGCGCGTGTCGGCCAGCACCACCGCGCCGATGGCGCCGCGGACCAGGTCGTCCCACATGAACCAGAACCGCTGCTGCCCGGGCGTGCCGAACAGGTACAGGATCAGGTCCGCGTCCAGCGACACCCGGCCGAAGTCCATCGCCACCGTGGTCGTCGACTTGTTCGGGGTGTGGTCGAGGTTGTCGACGCCGACGCTGGCGTCGGTCATCATCGCCTCGGTGGTCAGCGGCACGATCTCCGAGACCGACCCGACGAAGGTCGTCTTCCCCGCACCGAAGCCGCCAGCCACCACGATCTTGGCGGATGTCATGGTCGGGGGCGCGGTGTCCCGCGGTGCCTTAAAGCCGACGGAGTCCACTCAAAACCCTTTCCATCAACACCAGATGTGCCTCGGCGCCGTCATTGCCCGTTATCGTCTTGTGCACCGTGACCAGCCCTGCGTCCGCCGCGTCGCTGATCAGCACCCGGGCCACGCCCAAAGGCACCCGCAGCGCCGAAACGATCTCGGCGACCGAACGGGGGGTCCGGCACTCTTCCATGATCGAGATGCACTCGATCTGCTCCGCGGCCACTTCGGGGAAGCCACCGGTGGCAGCGTAGTCCTTCGCGGAGATCAGTGTCTCCAGCTCCAGGGCGTAGTTCGCCCGGGTGCGGCCTCCGGTCAGCGCGTAGGGCCGGACGATCGCCGTCAGCTCCTCGGGCGCGGGCGGCTGTTCGAACACCGCGGGCATGACGAATTCGCCGCTGGGCGGGCCCGGGTCGAACAAACCGCCTGGTCGGGGGCTGTCCCCGTCGGTACTGCCGGGTGGAGAGACTAAAGAGGTCACACGATCTCCTTGGTCGGCCGACGGCGTGGGCGCCGGCGGATCCGCGGCCGCGTGCGCACCGGCGGCCGGGGGTGGCGGGGACTCCTTGCTCTTCTTGCGCTTCCGGCGGGCACGGCCGGAATCCAGCGTGAACCCGTTGAGGACGTCGGCGAACGTGCCGTCGTCCCCACGCCCGGCGGGGCCGTGCCCCGCGGGTGGTTCGCCGTCGAATCCGGACCCCGTGCTCATCGCGCCATCATCCCACCGGTTCGCCGATCAGCGACCCCCCGGAGCCCTGAAGCTGAGCGCGCAGCTCCGGGGTGAGGATCTGGCCGACCCGGTCGACGAGCATCGTCATCTCGTAGGCGACCTGCCCGATGTCGCAGTTGGGGGCGGCGAGCACGGCCAGGCACGAGCCGTCGCTGATCGACATCAGCACCATGATCCCCAGCTCCATCTCGACGACGGTCTCGTTGACCGCGCCGGCTTCGAAGCAGCGGGCCGCGCCCTGGGTGAGGCTGACCAGCCCGGAGGCGACCGCGGCGAGCTGGTCGGCCCGGTCGAGCGGAAGCCGGTTCGACGCGGTCAGCAGCAAGCCGTCCGCCGAGACGACCACGGCGTGGGCCACACCGGGCACCCGCTCCGCGAAGTCGTTCACCAGCCAGCCGAACTGGTTCTGCGTCGGCTGAGCGCTACTCGGCGAGGTCATTCACCCTCCAAGGTCTCGTGGTTGGTCTCGGCCGCCTGTGCGGTGCGGTGGCGTCCGCGCTCGATGCCCTGCTGGAAACTCCGCAGGCGGCCGCGCACGTCGTGTGCGTCCCGTTGTGGTCGGGGGGCCGAGGCCCCGGTGGACGGTCCGGCGCTGCCCGGGAGCAGCTGCTCCCCGCGACGGCGCCGGGGCAATCCTGCCGAAGTGAAGGTGGGAGGTGTCGACTGGGACACCGCTTGCACCGCGCGCCAGCCGTCGTCGGTGCCGAAATTCCATTCGGCGGTGGCTTCGACCGCGGTCTCTTCACCGCGCGGAGCCGGCGTCTCCGGGGCCTTCCGGCTGGGCAGCGAGGACGGCGGGACGGCGGGACGGCCGTTGGCGATCGGCAGCTGCCCGGAGTCCTGGAAGACGGCCGGTTCGGGCCCCGGACGAGGACGGCTCGGCTGCGGCAGGGGCACGGAACGCCGCGGGAGACCGCCCGGCTTGGGCGCGGCCCGGCCGGGCTGCGGAAGGGCACCGTGGTCCGGTGCCGCCGGTCGCGAGTCTTCTGCGGGCGGCCGGCGGTCGGGCTGCGACCCGTCCGCGAAGATGTCCCCTTGCAGCTTCGGCCGCGACGCCTCGTCGGACGGCTCGGGTGCCGCCGGCCGCGAACCGGCCGGGGGCGAGACTTGCTGCGCCGCCGGGTCCGGTGCACCGCTCGGCTGCTGCGCTGCCCCGGACTGCTGCCCCGGCTGCGCGAACGACTCCGGCGTGGCCTGGGCGGAATCCGCACCCGACCGGGCGGCACCCGGCGAACCGGCCTGCTGAGCTGCACCCGCCTGCTCGAACATCCCCGGTGTGGCCCGCGCGGAATCCGCATCCGGCCCGGCGGCACCCGGCGAACCGGCCTGCTGAGCTGCGCCCGGCTGCCCGAACACCTGCGCCGAATCCGCACTCTGCCCAGCCGGCCCTTGCGAACCGGCCTGCTGAGCCGTGCCCGCCTGACCGGCCGCTTCCGGCGTGCCTTGCGCCGGGCCGGAGCTCTGCCCCGCCGCCTGCTGGGCTGCCGCCGCTGCCTGCTGGGCCGCGTCCTGGGCCGTTCCCAAGCCCGGCACCGCCGGGGAAGGCTGGGCCGGCTGCGCCGCTCGCTGCTGGCCCGCTCGCGGCCTTTGGGCCGCGGCCTGGCGGCGGCCACGGGAAACGCCCTGCTGGAAGCTGCTCAGCCGCCCTCGCACTTCCGCCGGGTCGCGGACCGGGAGGTCCGGGCGGGCCGGGGCCGGCTTCGGGGTCGCCGCCGGGCCCGATGCAGTCGCGCTGCCCGGGAGGAGCTGCTCGCCGCGGCGGCGGCGCGGGAGGCCCGCGTCGGTGAACGCCGTCGGCTCGGCCTTCGTCCGCTCCTGGACCGTGCGGAAGTTCTCGTCGCTCGCGAAGTCCCAGCTGCGGCGCTCCTCCGGCGGCGCCTCCGGGGAAGCGGCGGCCGGTTCCTCCTCCGCGGCCGGCTTGTCCTCGCGGAACCACGCCGACAGCATCTCGTCGAAGATCGGCGTCGTCTCCGACCGGTCCGGCGCCGGGGCCGGCGGGGGCGGCTCCGACCCCGCCGTCGCCTCCTGCCACCAGTCGCTGAGTGTCGTCTCGTTGGCCGTGAACAGGTCCTTGCCCGCCGGGAGGTCGTCGCCGCGCGGCGGCTGTCCCGGCGGCAGCGGCAGCACCGCGGGCAGCTGCGGCAGGGCCGGGCGCGGCGGCGGGACGTCGCCGTCCTTCTCGATCGGGGCGAACAGCGCCGTGCCGGAAATCTCCAGGTCCGACGGCGGGCGCACCCCGGACAGCCCGGCCAGGTCGCTCGCCGACGGCCAGCGCTCCTCGCCCATCGCCGGCTGCTGCGGCACCACCGGCCGCGGGCGGGCCGCGCCGTTGACCGGGCGGCGCGGCAGCCGGTTGCCCGCCGCCGGGCTCGCCGGGTGCTGCTGCAGGGCGCCGATCGGGCCGGTCGCCGGGCCGTCGGTCACCGGCATCACCAGCTCCGCCGGGACCACGACGGTGGCGCGGACGCCGACGATGTCCTTGCCGCCGTGCAGCGACACCCCGATCCGGTGCCGGCTGGCGAGCCGGCCGACGACGAACAGGCCCATCCGGCGCGACGTCACCAGGTCGACCGACCCGGCCTCGGTCAGCCGGGTGTTCGCCTCGATGACCTCGCACTCGTTCATGCCGATGCCCTTGTCGAGGATGTCGATGTCGAGCGAGCCGTTCTCGCCCAGCCGCGACGCCACGGTCACCGTGGTCTCCGGCGCGGAGAACGCCGTGGCGTTGTCCAGCAGCTCGGCGACCAGGCGCATCAGATCGCTCGCGGCGTAGCCGACGATCCGGGCCGGGGGCGGCGGCTGCACCTGGACCCGCTGGTACTGCTCGATCTCCGACACCGCGGCGCGGAGCATGTCGGTGGTGCCGACCGGCTTCCCGGACCGGCGGCCCGGCTCGGCGCCGGAGAGCACCATCAGGTTCTCGTTGTTGCGCCGCATCCGGGTGGCGAGGTGGTCGAGCTGGAACAGCGTCGCCAGCTGGTCGGCGTCCTCTTCGTCCCGCTCGAGCTGCTCGATCAGCTGCAGCTGCCGCTGCACCAGGCTCTGGCTGCGCCGCGAGAGGTTGACGAAGACGCTGCCGTAGCCGGTCCGCATCGCGGCCTGCTCGGTGGCCAGCCGCAGCGCCTGGTGGTGCACCTTGTCGAAGGCCCGCGCCACCTCGCCGACCTCGTCGTCGGTGTGCACCGGGACCGGCCGGACGTCGGTGCCCTGCGCACGGCCTTCCTGGATGTTGCGGACCGCCTCCGGCAGCGCGGTTTCGGCGACGTCGAGGGCGCTGCGGCGCAGCACCTTCAGCGAGCGCAGCAGCTGCCGGGTGATGAGGAAGACGACCGCGACGGCCAGCACCATCGCGGCGAACAGCAGCACCGCGAGCAGGCCGGCGCCGCTGCTGGACTCGTCGACCAGGTCCGCCGCCGTCTGCGACGCCGACGCGCCGAGCCGGTCGGCGATCGTGCCGATCTGCGTGCGCATCGCCGCGGAGGCGGCGACCCAGTCCGCGGACGGCAGCGCGCGGAACGCGTCGTCCACCGCGCCGCTCTGCGCGTTCAGCACCGTCTCGACCATCCGGGCCCGGCTCTGCGCCTGCGTGCCTTCGGCGATCGCCGCGAAGTCGCGCTGCAGCGTGTCGCCCGCCGCGGAGCGGAAGTCGACGAGCCGGTCGGCGAGCCGCAGCTCGGCGGCGCGCAGGGTGGCCAGCTCGCTCGGCGTCAGGCCCGCGCGGCCGATGCCGTAGGAGACGAGGGCCTGGCTGAGCGACACCTGCTCGCCGGCGACCAGCAGTTCGTGCAGCCCGGCGGGCAGGCCGCCGAGGGTGCCGTCACCGGCGCCCGCGGTGGCCGCGGTGTCGAGGCTGATGAGCGACCCGGTGAGGGCGGAGTACGCCGTGATGGCCTGGCCGGGGTCGAGCTGACCGCCGTCGACCTGGCGGCGCAGGAAGGCGAGGTTGCCGACCTGCGCGGCGGCCGTGCCCGCGGCGCCGGACACGCCGGGTTCGGCTCGGGCGGCGCGGGCCTGCTCCGCGGTGAACGGGCCGGTCGCGGCGTCGGTGGCCTTGCGCGCCGCGGCCAGCTCGGGGGTACCGCCGACGGTGCCCTCGGTCAGCATCGCCGAGGTGACCGTGCGCTCCTGCTGGAGGGCGGCGGTGAGCGTGCGCACCCCGCCGCCGAGCGCGACGAGCCGGTCGAGCCGCTGGTAGTCGTCCGAGCGGCCGACCTGCGCGGCGATCGTCGCGACGCCCAGCACGAGCGCGAGGACGATGGGCACGACCGTGACGGCCGAAAGCTTGACGGGCAGGCTCCAGTCGCGCCACTGCACGAGCGCGCGCCACACGGCCTTTCCCCTGGACCGGCGGGGCGCTCGGCCGAGCAGTTCCCCGACGGGCACCTGACCTTCTCCTGCAACGGTCACGTGAGTGACTCCCTGTCCGGCGTCATGGATCCGCGTCGGCGGCGCGGCGTCCCGGCTCGCGACGGGCCGCCGGACGGCCGTGCCGTCCCCACCCTGCCGCTTTCCCGGCGCCCTCGCTCGTCCCCAGCCGTGCGGGCGTCCGCGCGCTCGTCACCGGGCAGGCACCGCCCCGTCGTCCCGTGCCCGGGACTCTGCACGTGCACGGCGCAAGTTGCGTTGTGCACGGTGATCGAGATCAACTTTATCGGTGCCAATCGATCGCTGCGGTCAGCTGGGCCAAAGAATCGTACCCCCGATGCCGTGCCGGTCAATTGTGTTCCCCACTCGGGCGCTGACCTGCGAAAAGCGCTTTCGCGACCGGACACCGGGCAGGACATTTCGCCTCACCGCCCCCGAAGAGGGAATTCCGGTTACCGGACGCGGGGGCCTGTCGCATCCGGCCATCACCCGATTAGCCCAGGCAGGGTAGCAGCATCCCTCGGTCGATCTACACTGCGTACCACCAACGGGTGGGTCAAGCCTCAAGATGCGCCCGATGTTGTGGCGTTCCGCGTTCCCCCGCCCCGACCCGGTGATTTCTTTCGGAACCCGGCGCTGACCAGTGGATGTTCGCCGCCCGTCCGACGTCCGAGCCACCCTCGCGCCGGATCAAGCCCGGGAAACGGCTACTTTCCGTAACCAGGTTAGGGAAGTGTCCAGCGCCGTTAACCCGTTCGCCGTAGCGCACTGCCGCTTCCGCAACGTCCAGTCACAATTCTTTTCCGCATTACGGACGTTCTCCGCACTGCGTTGTCGCCGGTGTTCTGACCGGCGTTGTCGCCGGTCACCCATTAGACGCCCACCGCGGGAAACGAATACCGGCTCGCGAACCGACCGGACGGTCGGCCGCCTTCGGCCGCCGCCGGATGGCGTAGTTACGATGTGCCCTCGCAGTCCGCAAGGGCGGCCCGGCGCCCGGTCCACCGGCGCCCGGGCCCGCCGCCACGGAGGCACTCTGCCGGAGGCACCATGTACGACGTAGCGCGGCCCACGCCGGCCAACGCCCTCGAGGAGACGAGCCGGATCCCGGTCCTGCCCGCCGGGCCCGAACCGGCCGGGGTCCCACCGCGCCGGCCCGCCGGCCCCGACTACACCGCGATCCAGGCCAGTCCCGAGTTCGTCGCGCTGCGCCGCCGGTTCCGCGGCTTCGTCTTCCCGCTGAGCTTCGCCTTCTTCGCCTGGTACATGACGTACGTCCTGCTGGCCGCGTACGCGCACGACTTCATGAGCCGCAAGGTGTTCGGCCAGGTGAACGTCGCCATCCTGCTCGGCCTGGGCCAGTTCGTGAGCACCGCGCTGATCACCTGGCTCTACCTGCGGTACGCGCGCCGACGGCTCGATCCGCGCGTCGCCGAACTGCGGGCGCGGGCGGGCCTGGCGGAAGAGAAGCGCCGATGACCGCGCTCGCCGCGGGGCAGCCCGCCAGCGACCCCATCGTCAACACCGTCGTGTTCGCCCTGTTCGTGGCGATCACCCTGTACGTCGTCTACCGGGCCGGCAGCCGGAACTCCTCGACGTCGGACTACTACGCCGCGGGCAGCGCCTTCACCGGCCGCCAGAACGGCATCGCGCTGTCCGGGGACTTCCTCTCGGCGGCGTCGTTCCTCGGCATCGCGGGCGCGATCGCCGTCCACGGTTACGACGGTTTCCTCTACTCCATCGGCTTCCTGGTCGCCTGGCTGGTCGACCTGCTGCTGATCGCCGAGCTGCTGCGCAACACCGGCCGGTTCACGATGGGCGACGTCGTCAGCTTCCGGATGAACCAGCGCCCGGTCCGGGCCGCGGCGGCGACGTCGACCCTGGTGATCTCGCTGTTCTACATGCTGGCGCAGATGGCGGGGGCCGGCGGCCTGGTCGCCCTGCTGCTGAACATCCACACCCGGCTCGGGCAGGCGCTGGTGATCGGCGTGGTCGGCCTGGTCATGGTCCTGTACGTGCTGGTCGGCGGGATGAAGGGCACCACGTGGGTGCAGATCATCAAGGCCGGCGTGCTGATGCTGGCCGTGGTGCTGATCGCGGTGTTCCTCTTCGGCAAGTACGGCTTCAGCTTCTCGAACCTGCTTTCGGCGGCCACCGAGAAGAGCCCGCTGGGCGAGCACCTCCTGGAACCGGGCGGCTCCTACGGCAAGGACAACACCACGAAGCTCGACTTCGTGTCGCTCGCACTGGCCCTGGTGCTCGGCCTGTCGTCGCTGCCCCACCTGCTGATGCGCTTCTACACGGTGCCGAACTCCCTGGAAGCGCGCCGCTCGGTGGTCTGGGCCACCGTCTGCATGCTCATCTTCTACGTGTGCACGCTGGTGATCGGCTTCGGCGCGGCCGCGCTGGTCGGCTCGGACGAGATCAAGAGCGCCCCGGGCGGGGAGAACTCGGCGGCACCGCTGCTGGCGCTGCACATCGGCGGGACGCTGCTGCTGGGCGTGATCGCCGCGGTGGCGTTCGCGACGATCCTCGCGGTGGTGGCCGGGCTGACGATCACCGCGTCGGCCTCGTTCGCCCACGACGTCTACGCGAACATCTTCAAGCGCGGCAAGGCCGAGCCGGCGGACGAGGTCCGGGTGGCGCGGATGACCGCGATCGTGGTGGGCGCGCTGGCGATCGTCGGCGGCGTGCTGGCGAACGGGCAGAACGTCGCGTTCCTGGTGGCACTGGCGTTCGCGGTGGCGGCCTCGGCGAACCTGTCGACGCTGCTGTACTCGTTGTTCTGGAAGCGGTTCAACACCACGGGCACGCTGTGGGGCATGTACGGCGGCCTGATCGCGTGCCTGCTGCTGGTGCTGTTCTCGCCGGTGGTCTCGGGCGCTCCGGACTCGATCTTCAAGAGCATCGACTTCGCCTGGTTCCCGCTGAAGAACCCGGGCCTGGTGTCGATCCCGTTCTCGTTCCTGTGCGGGTTCGCCGGAACGCTGGTGGGCCGGCCGAAGGCCGACGCCGAGAAGCAGGCGGAGATGGAGGTCCGCTCGATGACCGGCATCGGGAGCTGATCCCCCGGCCGGCCCGCGTCACGCGCGCAGGCCGTCCAGGATCACGTTCAGCACGCGCCTGCCGTCGTCCGGACTGCAGTTGCGCACGGCCATCCCGGCGCCGTGGCCCAGCCGGAGGACGTCCGCACCGACGACGTCCCTGCGGAGCAGCCCGGCCTCCTGCGCCGCTTCGACGAGCACTCCGGTCGCTTCGCGAAGCCGCTTCTGGCAGTACAGGAAGGTCTCCGAGCCGGAATCGATGGACTCCTTGAGGATCGTCGCCAGCTTGTGCCGCTCGACGACCCAGGTGACCTGGGCGAGCAGCCACGCTTCCAGGGCCTCCCACGGCGGCAGCTCGTCGTGCAGGACGAACGCGCGGTCGGCGAGCACCGTGATCTCCTCGCGGTAGACCGCTTCGAACAGCTTCTCCCGGGTCGGGAAGTGCCGGTAGAGGGTGCCCGCGCCGACGCCGGCCTTCTTGGCGACGTCGTCCAGCGGCACGTCGGCGCCGTGGGCGGTGAAGAGGTCCTTCGCCGTCGCGACGATGCGCTCGTAGTTGCGCCGCGCGTCCGCGCGCATCGGACGCTCGCCCACCTCGGGCATCCCGGCCTCCTCGCCACTTAACCGGAGAGATTCTCCGAATTCACTTGCGCATCCGGAGACGCTCTCCATATTATCGGATCACAGCCAAGCGGAGAAAGTCTCCGCTTCCTCTCTTACTCCTTGGGGGAGTATCCCTTGTCCCACCAGACGGTCGACCGTGCGCCCGCACCGGTCCGCCCCCGGCGCAGCGGGCTGGTCCTCGCGATCATCCTGACCTGCCAGCTCATGCTCGTCCTCGACGCGACGGTGATGAACGTCGCGCTCCCGCGCATCCAGTCCGACCTGGGGTTTTCCGCCACCGGCCTGTCCTGGGTGATGACGGCCTACAGCCTCGTCTTCGGTGGTCTGCTGCTGCTCGGCGGCCGGGCAGGCGACCTGTTCGGACGGCGGCGCATGTTCGTCGCCGGCACCGCCCTGTTCACCCTCGCCTCACTGGCCGGCGGGCTCGCCGATTCGGCCACGCTCCTCATCACCGCCCGCGTCCTGCAGGGCGTCGGCGCCGCGATGGCGGGGCCGAGCACCCTGGCGCTGGTCACGACGACGTTCACCGAACCCAAGGCCCGGGTCCGGGCGCTGGCGCTGTTCTCCGCGATGTCCAGCGGCGGCTTCGCGATCGGCCTGATCGTCGGCGGCCTGCTCACCGAGTGGATCTCGTGGCGCGCCGCGCTGTTCATCAACGTCCCGTTCGGCGTGGCGATCGCCCTGCTCGCCCCGCGGTTCGTGGCCGAGCCCGAACGCCGCCGCGCCCACCTGGACCTGCCCGGCGCGGTCACCGGCACCCTCGGCGTCGGCGCGCTCGTGTTCGCCTTCACCCACGCCGCGTCCGACGGCTGGGGCAACCCGGTGACACTCGGCTCACTCGCCGGCGGCCTGGCCCTGCTCGCCGGCTTCGTCGCCATCGAAGCGCGCACCGCGCTGCCGCTGGTCCCGCTGCGGCTGTTCGCCGACCGCAACCGCAGCGCGGCCTACGTCAACTTCTTCCTCGGGCCGATGGCGATGATGTCGATGTTCTTCTTCCTGACCCAGTTCATGCAGGACATCCGGCACTTCGCGGCGCTGGCGACCGGGTTCGCGTTCCTCCCGATGGCGGCGCTGATCTTCACCATGAGCCGGCTCGTGCCGCGGCTGCTCCCCCGCTACGGCCCGAAGCCCCTGGCCGTCACCGGCTCGATCCTGATGGTCACCGGCGTCGGCTGGCTCACGCTGCTCACCACCGAAAGCACGTACTTCCCGGCGCTGCTCGGGCCGCTGCTGCTGATGGGCCTCGGCGGCGGGCTGTCGTTCGCACCGCTGAACGTGATCGTGATGGCCACCGTGCCGAACGAGGACGCGGGCGCGGCGGGCGGCGTGCTGCAGACGATGCAGCAGGTCGGCAGCACGCTCGGGCTGGCCGTCCTGGTCACGGTGTTCGGCTCGGTCACCCGCTCGGCGGGCACGACCGGCGCGCAGCTGACGGTCGACGGCATGACCGCGGCGTTCACGACCGCCGCGGTGTTCGCCGCCTGCACGGTGCTGGTGGCGCTGACCTTCCGCCGTCAGGTCGCGGTTACAGCTTCTGCCCGGCCTTGACCTTGCGCGTCACCCGGCGCTCGACGAGGAACGAGACGAACGGGACGCAGCCCGCCAGCAGCACGAGCACGGTGCCCTTGATCGACCAGCGGGCCTTGATCGCCAGGTCGATGGTCAGCACCAGGTAGATCATGTAGAGGACGCCGTGGATCGGCGAGTAGACCGCCGACGGCGTCGGGTTGTCGAAGCCGTACCGCAGCACCATCACGAAGCACAGGCCCAGCAGGCCGACACCGGTGACGTAGGCGGCGGTGCGGAACCGGACCAGGGGGCCGGCGAGCGGCGCGGCGGTCCGGGCGCCTTCGGTGCTGGTGGTCATCGGTTCGTCGTCCTCACTCTTCACTCTGCGGCCTGCTGATCGCGGGCGTTCAGTTCGCGCAGGTAACGGTTGTAGGCGGCCAGCTCCTCGTCCTCGTCGGTGTTCGCCTCGGCGACGTCCGGACGGGGGCGGGGGGCGGGCACCGCGGGCTCGGCTTCCTGCCGCTCGGGCGTTTCGGTCGCTTCGGCTTCGGCCTTCTGCCGGAGTTTGCGGATCCGCCAGAACATGAAGGCCGGGAAGAGCCCGAACAGCGGCCACTGCAGAACGTAGCCGAGGTTCTGGAAGGTGCCGTTCGCGGAGGTGAAACGGTCCCACTGCCACCAGGCGAGCCCGCAGCAGACGAGCAGGCTCAGCAGGCAGGTCGCGACGATCGCGATCCGCCGTCCCCAGGGGGAAGCGGCTGGCGGGTGGGGGTCTGGCACGAAGTCGACGCTAGCACTGGTGAGCTGAGGCACGACGCGCGGTCGCGGACGAGGTGGCCGGGCTCTCAGCCCTGCTTGCGCACCGACTGGGCGCCCTTCGCGTAGCCGTCCGCCAAGCCGAACACCTTCTGCGCGTACTCCGTCGAGTTGTTGTACGACAGGATCCCGGCCCACCACCCGCTGGGACTGGCCATGTCCCGCCCGCCCGCGCACAGGTACCGCGCCGCCGCCAGGGCCGCGTCGTCGATCTGCTGGGGGTCGCCGAGGCCGTCGCCGTTGCCGTCGGCGGCCCACTTGCGCCAGGTGCCCGGGATGAACTGCATCGGGCCCACCGCCCGGTCCACCCCGGCGTCGCCGTCGTAGCGGCCGCCGTCGGTGTCGCCGATCGCCCGGACTCCGGCCGATCCGTCGAGCGGGACGCCGACGATCGGCTTGGACGGGCGGCCGTCGGCGCCGAGGACCGCGCCCGCGTACTGACCGTGGTTGGACTCGATGCGGCCGATGCCCGCGAGCGTGGCCCAGGAGATCTTGCAGCCCGGCTGGTCCGCGCGCATCGCCAATTCCGCGTTGCCGTAGGCCTGCAGGGCCCGCGCCGGGACACCGGTGGCCGCCGCGACCTGGGCCGCCCACTGGGACAGCGTCGCCGGCCCCGTGCTGCGGGCCTGCTGGGGAGACGTCTGCTGCTCGGCCCCGCCCGCCACCGCACCACCGGCCGGGGCGACCGAGCCCGGGCGGACGTCGGCCGCCTTGACCTGCAAGGCGGGGATTTCGGTGGTGGTCGGGCTCGCCTCCGGCGTCGCGGCGCGAGTGACGAGCCAGATCCCGCCGCCGGCCACCGCCAGCACGGCGAGGACCACGAGCAGCCGGGTGAGCACGGCGACGCCCGGAGAGCGCGGTGCCGGTGCGGCGGGGGCGGCTTCCTCGGCGCTGGGGCCGATCGGGTCGTCCTCGGTCTTTCCGGTCCTGGTGCGCACGAAACTCCGGTCCTCCAGCGTGTGTCGACGAACTGTCAACGAGCCCGCGCAGGTTAGCGTTACGCGGGCCGTCCCGATCGTCTCACCACACCGGGTCACCCGGCCGAGTGGAAAACGTCTCGTCAGGCGGATTTCTGCTGACGCGCGAGCCGCGCCACGCACCAGGCCGGGGCACTGCCGCGGCGCAGGTGCTGCAGGACCGTCATCGGCCCGAGCCGGCGGCTCAGGTCGGACGGCGCGAGCCCGGCCGCCCGGTAGTCGAGGGCCCGCTGGTCGAGCGGGCTGATGCCGGCGTCCCACCACTCCTCGGCTTCGGCGACGCCGCCGACCATCTGCCACCAGCCCGCGGCGGCGGTGAGGAGCTCTTCGGGCACCTCCGGCAGCCGGCTGCGCATCGCGGCGAGGTAGCCGGGATCCGCCGACTCGACGGGGACGAACCGCGACTGTCCGGTCCGGGCACGCTGGCCGGGGATGCCCGGGGCCTGCGCGGGTGCGTCGGCCAGCCACGCGGAAGCGATGCGGTCGACCTCCTGCTCCTCGGGAGTCCTCTCGCGCTCGGCGGCCCACTGCCGGATCAACGCGTCCACTCCGGGATCTCCGGTCATCCCTGCCTCCTTGTAGGTCCCCGACGGACAGGCCCTGACGCCTGTCCCACGCGGTGGTGCCGCACGCACCAACCTGCACCTTGCTGAGTGGAAACTGCCTGCGTACCGGGGTTCTCCGGGGGGATGGCGAACCACCCGATCACGCAATGTGAGCACCGTAGGGCCGGGGTGGTCGTCTTCGCCAGACCCCGGGTGCCATGAATTCGACGACCTGCGCGTTTTCGGCCGCAATCCACCCGGATGGTCGAGCGTCGGAGTCCGAAATCCGGGATTGGTGACACTGGGTGATTTACCGTCCGTTAACACGCACGGTAGCCACCGGCACCGCCCGTGGCGGCGCCGGTACGGAGAAGCACCAGGTCAGGAGAAGAGGGCGCGGAAGAACGTGACGATCGCTTCGGCGCCGTCCTTGAGCCAGCCGAGCACGCGGTGCACGAAGTCGGCGGACTGGGTGGGCTGGGTGATCAGGAGGAAGAGCACGAGCGCGACCACGCCCACGATCAGAATCTTCTTCACGCCGCCCGACATGTGCTTCCTCCCCGGCTCGCCGTTCCCGTCCTGGGAGTGGCCATCCCAATACTGTAGGGAAGGCGTGCGCGGAAGACACCTCGATCACCCCAGGAGCGGCCATGTCCCGGAACGTGCTGGTCCAGCGGGACGGCGCGGTGACGACGATCACCATCGACCGCCCGGCCGCGCGCAACGCCGTCGACGGGCCCACGGCGGCGGAGCTGGCGAACGCCTTCCGCGCCTTCGACGCCGACCCGGACGCGGCCGTCGCGGTGCTGACCGGAGCGGGTGGCGCGTTCTGCGCGGGGGCCGATCTCAAGGCGATCGGCACCGACCGGATGAACCGCACGCACCCGGACGGGGACGGCCCGATGGGGCCCACCCGGATGACCCTCGGCAAGCCGGTGATCGCGGCGGTCCACGGGCCGGCCGTCGCGGGCGGGCTCGAGCTGGCGCTGTGGTGCGACCTGCGCGTCGCGGACGCCACGGCGGTGTTCGGGGTGTTCTGCCGCCGCTGGGGCGTCCCGCTGATCGACGGCGGGACGGTGCGGCTGCCGCGCCTGATCGGCCAGTCCCGCGCCATGGACCTGATCCTCACCGGCCGCGCGGTCGACGCCGCCGAAGCCGTCGAGATCGGCTTGGCCAACCGGCTGGTGCCGGCGGGTGAGGCGGTGACGGCGGCCCAGGAGCTCGCCCGGCAGCTCGCGGCGTTCCCGCAGGCGTGCCTGCGCGGCGACCGGCGCTCGGCGCTGGCCCAGTGGGGCGAGTCCGAAGAGGACGCGCTGGCCGCGGAGTTCGCCGCGGCGATGGGCCCGGGTGTCTTGGCGGCGGAGGCGGTCGACGGCGCGGCCCGCTTCGCCGGCGGCGAAGGCCGCCACGGCACCTTCACCTGACCCACGTGTCCGGAAGGTCGACTCGCGTGATTGGAAGGTCAACTCGCGTGATTGAAGGGTCGACTCGCGTGATTGCGGAGCCGACTCGCGTGATTGAAGGGTCGACACGGCCGGGACATGCCGGCTTCGCCGTGTCGACCTCTCAATCACGCGTGTCGACTTCTGGATCACGCGTGTCGGCGTTTCCGTCACGCGAGGTGCGCGCTCGGTCACGGGCGTGCCTCGACCGGGCGATCCGGGCGCGCGGCCGTCCCGGTTCCGGTCAAGCGGCCGATAAGGTCTCCGGATGGACGACGACGGTGTCAGAGTGGAGCTCCGGCCGGTGGCCGAAAGCGATCTCGGCCTCCTGGAACGGCTGACCAACGATCCCGTCGCCGCCGGCGAGCACCAGTGGTTCGGCTGGCACGATCCCGGCTACCTGCGCCGCCGGTGGCTGGAAACCGGGATGCTCACCGCCGAAACCGGCATGCTCGTGCCGACGCTCGGCGGCCGCGTCCTCGGGGTCGTCTCCTGGCACCGCACCCGGACCGGGCCGACGTCCTACTGCTGGAACATGGGCCTCGTGCTCGTCCCGGAAGCGCGTGGCCACGGCTACGGCACCGAAGCCCAGCGCCTGCTCGTCGACTACCTCTTCGCCCACACCCAGCTCAACCGGGTCGAAGCGACGACCGAGGCCGGCAACCGCGCCGAGCAACGCTCGCTCGAGAAAGCCGGCTTCACCCGCGAAGGAGTGCTTCGCGGGTACGGCTTCCGGGACGGCGAGTGGCGCGACCACGTCGTCTACTCGGTCGTGCGCTCCGATCTGGCGAAGAGCTAGGCGATCACGCCCGCCGAACGCAGCGCGTCGAGGTCCGTGACACCCAGTTCGGCGAGCACCGCTTCGGTGTCGGATCCCTTGGCACGCGGTGCTTCCGGTGTCGAAGGCGGTGTCCGGTCGAACCGCGGCGCCGGCGCCGGCTGCACCATGCCGCCGATCTCGACGAACGTGCCCCGCGCCGCGTTGTGCGGGTGTGACGCCGCTTCGGCCGGCGACAGCACCGGCGTCAGGCACGCGTCGGTGCCCTCGGCGCGCGCGACGAGCTCGTCGCGCGGGTGCTTGGCGATCGCCCCCGCCACGATCTCGCGCAGCCGCGGCCACTGCGTCTTGTCGACGTGCAGCGGCAGCTCCGCCGGGTCGAGCTCGAGCACCTGCACCAGCGCACTCCAGAACCGCATCTCGATCGCGCCGACGGCGACGTACTTGCCGTCCGCCGTCTCGTAGGTGTCGTAGAACGGCGCGCCGCCGTCGAGCATGTTCTCGCCGCGCTCCCCGGCCCAGAGGCCGGCCGCCTTGATGCCGTGGAGGCTCGTGGTGAGCAGCGCGGCCCCGTCGACCATCGACGCGTCGACGACCTGGCCGCGCCCGGACGTGGTCCGTTCGTACAGCGCGGCCAGGACGCCCATCGCCAGCAGCAGCCCGCCGCCGCCGAAGTCGCCGACGAGGTTCAGCGGCGGCACCGGCCGCTCGCCCGCGCGCCCGATCGGTTCGAGGGCGCCGGCGATGCCGATGTAGTTGATGTCGTGCCCGGCGGCCGAAGCCAGGGGACCGTCCTGGCCCCAGCCGGTCATCCGGCCGTAGACCAGCCGCGGGTTGCGCGCGTGCACGACGTCCGGGCCGAGCCCGATCCGCTCGGCGACACCCGGGCGGAAGCCCTCGATGAGGACGTCGGCGGTGTCGCACAGCTTCAGCACCAGCTCGACGCCTTCGGGCGTCTTGGTGTTGATGCCGACGGACCGGCGGCCGCGGGCGAGCGGGTCGGCCGGGATGCCGAGCACGTCCTCCCCCGGCTGCGCGCGGTCGACGCGGACGACGTCGGCGCCGAGGTCGGCGAGGATCATCGTGGCGAACGGCCCGGGCGCGAGACCGGCGAGCTCCACCACCTTCAGGCCGCCGAGCGGACCTGCCTTCATAGTCGGTCCCTTTCAGAGCGAGCGGGAGATGATTTCCTTCATGATTTCGCTGGTGCCGCCGAAGATCCGGGAAATCCGGACGTCGGCCCAGGCGCGGGCGATCGGGTACTCGGACATGTAGCCGTAGCCGCCGAACAGCTGCACGCAGTCGTCGATCACCTTGTTGACGCGCTCGGTGGTCCACAGCTTCGCCATCGCCGCGCCTTGGACGTCGAGCTCGCCCTTGAGGTGCCGTTCGATGCACTGGTCGAGGAACGCCCGCGCGACAGCGGCCTCGGTCGCGGCCTCGGCGAGCTTGAACTTGGTGTTCTGGAAGGAAAAGATCGGCCGGCCGAACGCCGTGCGCTCCTTGGTGTACTCGAGCGTGAGATCGACCGCCGCCTCCAGCCCGGCCACCGCGGTGACGGCGATGATCAGCCGTTCCTGCGGCAGCTGCAGCATCAGCTGGACGAAGCCCTGGCCCTCGGCGTCGCCGAGCAGGTTCCCGGCCGGCACGCGGACGTCGTCGAAGAACAGCTCGGCGGTGTCCTGGCCCTTGAGCCCGACCTTGTCGAGGACGCGGCCGCGGCGGAAGCCCGGCGTGTCGGTCTCGACCACGATCAGCGAAACGCCCTGCGCGCCCGCGTCCGGGTCGGTCTTGCACGCGACGACCACGAGGTCGGCGTGCAGGCCGTTGGTGATGAAGGTCTTCGCGCCGTTGAGGACGTAGTGGTCGCCGTCGCGGACCGCGCGCGTCTTGATGCCCTGCAGGTCGGAGCCGGTGCCGGGCTCGGTCATCGCGATCGCGCCGACCATCTCGCCGCTGGCCAGCTTCGGCAGCCACGCGCGCTTCTTGTCTTCCGAAGCGTAGGCGAGCAGGTAGTGCGCGACGATTCCATTGTGGACGGTGACGCCCCACGCGCTGTCGCCGGCGCGCGCCTGCTCTTCGTAGAGGACGGCTTCGTGGGCGAAGGTGCCGCCGCCCCCGCCGTACTCCTCGGGGATGGACAGGCACAGCAGGCCGACGTCGCCCGCCTTCGTCCACAGCTCGCGGTCGACCTTCTTCTCCGCCGCCCAGCGCTCCTGGTGCGGGACGGCTTCCTTCTGCAGGAACGACCGCGCGAGTTCACGGAGGTCATCGAGCTCGGTCGTGCTCCACGAGCTCTTCGGCAGTTGCAGTGGCACGGGGACCCTCCTGCTGGAAAACATGACGAGCAGCATGTAAGTTCTGTTCGGAATGTACATCCGTACCGGCCTGTAGGTAAAGCAGGGAGGCCGCCGTGACCGAGACGACGCACCGGACCCAGGCGCAGCGGCGCGAGCAGACCCGCACGGCGCTGCTCGACGCCACCATCGACTGCCTGGTCGAGGTCGGCTACGCGCGCACGTCGGTGCAGGAGATCTGCGCCCGCGCGGGCGTGTCGAAGGGTGCCGTGCAGCACCACTTCACCGCGAAGGCCGAGCTGATGGCGGCCGCGGTCGAGCACCTGACGACGAAGCTGCGCCGCCGGCTCGCGGAGTCGCTGGACGAGCTGCCCGGCGGCGGCAGCGGCGTGGCCGCGGCGATCGACCTGCTGTGGGCCGGCTACTCCGGCACGCTCTCGACCGCCGTCACCGAACTGTGGGTCGCCGCCCGCACCGACCCCGAGCTGCGCGCGGCCATCCGCCCGGTCGACCGCGCGCTCGGCCGCGCCACGCTCGAGCACGTCACGCAGGTCGCCGGCGAACTCCCGCCGGAGCGGGCGGAGATGCTGTTCTGGCTCACCGTGAACCTCACCCGCGGACTGGCGCTGGACGCCGAACTCGGCGGCGACCCGAACCGGCGCCGGCAGCTCCTCGAGGAGTGGAAGCGCATCGCCGTCCTGCTCTACGAGGACGCCACCGCTGCGCCGAGCTGACCAGCGCGCCACCACCAGGGTGCTTTGCCCCTTATCCGCAGGCGGATTTCGTGGTCCAATCCCCTCCGAACGAGGGGAGTTCCGATGACCGCCGCCCCGTACCCGTACCCGTACGGCCAGCCACCCACCCAGCCGCCGGCCGACCCGGGTGCCGTCTTCCGGCTGTTCGCCGGGATCCTCGGCGCGCTCGCCGCGGTCCTGGTGATCGCCGGGTCGTTCCTGCCCCAGACGTCGTTCGAGCAGGTGGCGGACGGCAAGCCCGTGAGCAGCCAGAAGATCAGCGCCTGGTCACGCACGTTCGACGTCGAGCCCGACGAGCAGGCGAAGAAGTTCTACGAGAACACCCACGTCGCCCGGTACGGGATCCCGCTCAGCGCCGCCGCGGTGGTGCTGCTGGCCGGAGCCGGGCTGGCGCTCGCCGGCGCTCGCCGCTCGGCGGGCCCCGGCGTGCGTGCGGGCGCCCGGACCGCGCTGGTGGCCGGAGCGGCCGGAACGACCGCGGCGGTGTGGATGCTCGGCATGGACGTCTCGGCGACCTTGAGCTACGAGAGCGACGAAGGGACGTTCACGTCGCACTACACGACCGGGATCGGGTTCTGGTTGCTGATCGGCGGCGGGATCGTCGCCCTGATGGCACTGGTGGCCGCGGTACTGGCCGGGCGGCGGGCGCCCGGCGCGGCACCGGCCGGACCGCCACCCGGGCCGTACCAGCAGCAGTCACGGCCGTACCCGGTGCCGCCCCAGCAGTACGGGCAGCCGTACCCGGGTTATCCGCCGTCGCAGCCGTTCCCCGCTCAGGCCCCGCCGCCGCAGACCGGCCCGCAGCCGCCTCCCTACGGCGGCCCGGCGTCGCAGCCGTTCCCGGCGCAGCAGCCCGACGACCCCTACGGCGGCGTCACGCAGGCCCAGCAGCACCCGGCCCAGCAGGAACCGACGGAACCGAACTACCAGCTGCCGCCGCTGCACCCACCCAAGACGTGAATCTTATTCACATCACGCTGGACATCTGACGTACCGACGGTATGGTGCACTCGTCGGTAACCCCTGCGCGACGTCGCGCGGACTCCGCCGGAACGGAGACGTCATGACCAGCACGACCCCCGCGAACGCGGTCGAAGACACCTCGCTGCCGCCCACCGTCGGCGGCGTCGCCGGGGCGCCGGGCTCGGCGCGGGCGGCCCAGCTCGTCGCCCGGGTGACGGGTGGTGCGGACTCCGCGCCGGTCCGGATGCGGGCGCCCTTCACCGGGCTGCCGATCGCGACCCTGCCGCAGGCCACCGACGCCGACGTCCGGGCGGTGTTCGCCGGTGCGCGCACGGCCCAGACGGCGTGGGCGGACCGCTCCCCCGCCGAGCGCGCCCGCGTCCTCACCCGCCTGCACGACCTGGTGCTCGCCCGGCAGGACGAGGTGCTCGACCTGGTCCAGGTCGAAGCCGGCAAGGCGCGGCTCGACGCGTTCGACGAGGTCAGCGCGACCGCGCTGGTGGCGGCCTACTACGGCAGGCACGCGGCGAAGCTCCTCGCGCCCCGCCGGGTCGCCGGCGTCATCCCCGGCCTGACCCGCGCGGGCGAGCTCCGCCACCCCAAGGGCGTCGTCGGGATCATCTCGCCGTGGAACTACCCGCTGGCCCTGACCGCGATGGACGTCCTGCCGGCGCTGGCCGCGGGGAACGCCGTCGTGCAGAAGCCGGACAACCAGACCGCGCTTTCGGCGCTGTGGCTGCACGAGCTCGCCGAGGAGGCCGGGCTGCCCGCCGGGACCTGGCAGATCGTGCTCGGCCGCGGCTCGAAGATCGGCACCGCGCTGGTCGAGGAGTCGGACTACCTGTGCTTCACCGGCTCCACGCCGACCGGCAAGGAGCTGGCCGGCCAGGTGGCGAAGCGGCTGACGTCGTATTCGCTGGAGCTCGGCGGCAAGAATCCGATGGTCGTGCTGCCCGACGCCGACGTCGCGAAGGCCGCGACGGGCGCGGTGACGGCGTGCTTCTCCTCGGCGGGGCAGCTGTGCGTGTCGGTCGAGCGGATCTACGTCCACGAGGACATCCGCGAGGAGTTCACCCGCGCGTTCGTCGCGCGCACCGCCGCCCTGAGGCTCGGCGGCTCGCTGGACTACCACGCCCAGATGGGCTCGCTGACGTCGGAAGACCAGCTCGCGACGGTGTCGGCGCACGTCGAGGACGCCCGTGCGAAGGGCGCTTCGGTGCTCACCGGCGGCCGCGCGCGGCCGGACCTCGGGCCGCTGTTCTACGAGCCGACGGTGCTGACCGGCGTCACCCCGGACATGCTGCCGTTCGCGGAGGAGACGTTCGGGCCGGTCGTGTCGATCTACGGCTACACCGACGTCACCGACGCCATCGAGCGGGCCAACGACACGCCGTTCGGGCTCAACGCCAGCGTCTGGTCCCGCAACGGCCGCGCGGGCTGGGAGGTCGCGGCGCGGCTGAAGGCCGGGACGGTCAACGTGAACGAGGGCTACGCGGCGACGTTCGGCAGCGTCGGCGTCCCGATGGGCGGGATGAAGGACTCCGGCGTCGGCCGCCGCAACGGCGCCGAAGGCCTGCTGAAGTACACGGAGTCCCAGTCGATCGCGCTCCAGCGCGGCCTGGCCCTGCGCCCGCCGCGCGCGATTTCGGGCTCGCTGTGGTCCCGCGGCATGACATTCGGCCTCAAAGCCCTCCGCCGCCTCCCCCGCTGACCCGTAACTCGCGTGATCAGAGCCGTAACTCGCGTGATTGAAGCCGTAACGGCTCCGATCACGCGAGTTACGGCGGCAATCACGCGAGTTACGGGCCCGATCACGCGGTGGGGGCGGTGAGGAGGCCGCGGTCGTAGGCGATCGCCACCGCTTCCGCGCGGCGGCTGGCGCCCAGTTTGGCCATCACGCGGGAAAGGTGGACGCTCACCGTTTTTTCGCTGATGTAGAGCTCTTCGCCGACCTGGCGGTTCGTGCGGCCCAGCGCGACGCGCTCGAGGACGTCGCGCTCGCGGTCGGTCAGGGGGTCGGTGACCGTGCGGGCCGGGGCCGCCGGCTCGACGCCCGCCAGCTCGACGCGGGCCCGGTGCGCCAGGTCGCGGACGGCGTCGCGCAGCGGGATCGCCCCGAGCCGGACCGCCACCGCGTGGGCCGCTTCGAGCGCCTCGCCCGCGTCGGCGTCCGTGGCCAGCAAGGCTTCGGCTTCGTGCCAGTGGCAGACCGCCTGTTCGTAGACGGCGCCGTAGCCGAACGCCGCCACCGCGGCCGCCCACTTCCGGGCGTCGCCCCGGCCGGACAGGCAGGTCGCCGCCGCCTCCAGGCGGGCCAGCCACGCGCGGCCCTCCGGACCGAGCGTTCCCGAACGCGGCTGGCCGACCACCGAGCACATCCGGCCGTGCGCCAGCAGCCGCTCGCCGGCCGCCACGGCGGCTTCGGCCGTGGCCTGGTCGCCGTGGACGCGGGCCTCGGCGGCCAGCCGGGCCGCGGCGGACACGCCGAGCGCGGCGACCCGGATGCCGGCCAGCAGACCGGGTTCGATCCGCTCCAGCCAGCCGATCAGGTCTTCGGCCTGGCGCACGGCTTCGGCGTGAGCGCCGCGCCAGTAGGCCAGCTCGATGCCGGCGCCGCCGGCCGACAGCGGGATCTGCATGTCCGCCGTCCAGTGCTGCCGCAGGCCGGAAAGGAGCTTCGCGCCCTCGTCGAACCGGCCCCGGGAGACGACGAACAGCGACCAGATGGCCAGGATCCGCGCGGCGACCGCGCTGGACACCCCGCGCCCGGCGCGGCCGGCGCTCTCGTCCGGCCAGTCGCCCATCAGGTAACGCAGCATCAGCTGCCGCGCCCGCAGTTCGAGCCCGTAGACGCTCCAGCTCAGCCCGGTTTCCTCGGCGCGCGCGACGCCGTGCGAAGCGTGTTCCAGCGCTTCGGCGAACTCGCCTTGGTCGTCGTGGCTCAGCGCCAGGAAGTAGGTCGCGCGGATCTCGGTGTTGTACGCACCCACGTCGCGCGCCTTGCGCTGGGCCTGCCTCAGCCGCTCCCGGGCCTCGGCGGCGTCGCCGCGTGAGTCGGCCAGCGTGCCCAGGGTGACCAGCGCCGAGGCCTCCGCACCGGCCGCGCCGACCGCCTGCGCGTCGGCGACCGCGGCGAGCGCGCTGTCGAGCGCCGCCTCGGGCTGGTCGAGGATCCGCAGGAACCCGGCCCGGCTGGCCAGCACCCAGGCGCGCGCCGAGCTGGGATCGGTGTCCTCGACCAGGTCCCAGGCCCGGTCGATGGCGGCGACCGCCTCGTCCAGGGTGCCCTCCAGCGCGAGCAGCGCGTCCGCCAGCCGCCGCCACACCTTCGCGGCCCGGTCGTTCGGGACGTCGGCGGTCAGTGCCTGGGTGGCCGAGCGGGCGAACGCCGCGGCCCGCTCGGGCTCGCCGGACGTCCCCGCGAAGTACGACGCTTCGTACAGCAGCTTCAGCTCGTCGACCCCGTCCGGCCGGTCCGCCGGGGTGACGGCGTCCCAGATGGACAGTGCCTGTTCGACGTGCTGCAGCGCGGACCCGGGGGCGCCGAGCTTCTCGGCCTCGTCCATCGCGCGCAGCAACGCCGGCAGCGCGGTGGCGAGATCGCTGCTCTGCATCGAGTGGTAGGCCAGCTTCGCGTCGTGGCCGCGGCCCTGCGGCCGCGCCTTGATCCGTGCCGCGTACGCCGCGTGCGTGCGCGACCGCTCCCCCGGCAGCAGGTCGCCGTACACCGCTTCCTGCAGCAACGCGTGCCGGAACGTGTACGAGCCGTCCGAAACCACCACCAGCACGTGGTGCTGGACGGCTTCCCGCAGTGCCTCGTCGAGCTCCAGCTCGCCCAGCCCGGAGACCTCGGCGAGCGCGCCGTGCATGACCGGTTCGTTGGCCACCGAGATGACCCGCGCGACCCGGCGGGCGTCCGGCGAGAGCCGCTCGAGCCGGGACAGCAGCACCTCGGCCAGCCCGGCGGGCAGGTCGTTGCACTCGGTCTTGGTGGCGAGCAGCTCCTCGGCGAAGAACGGGTTGCCCTCGGAACGGGTGACGATGTCGGCCACGACGTCCGACGGCAGCGGCTCGTCGGCCAGCGCCTCGACGAACTTGCGGGCGTCGACCGCGCCGAAGGGCTGCAGGTCGACGCGCTCGACGGTGGCGAGCCGGACCAGCTCGGACAGCAGGCCGCGCAGCGGGTGCCGCCGGTGGACGTCCTCTTCGCGGTAGCTGCCCACGACCAGCAGCCGCTGTGCCCGCAGCCGGCTGAGCAGGAAGGACAGCAGGTTGCGGGTCGAGGCGTCGGCCCAGTGGAGATCCTCCAGGAGGATCACCACGGGCCGCGACTCGGCGATCTCGGTCAGCACCCCCAGTACCGCGTCGAACAACTGCAGCTGACCGAGATCCTGCTCCGGCCGGGGACGCACCATGGTTTCCCGGTCGTTCGAGGTCATCGGCGGGTGTTCGGCCGGGCGCGGTTCTTCCAGGCCCTGCCCCTGCGGCAGCAGCCGCCCGAGGGCGGGCCGGGCCCGCACCGCGGCGGCGACCGCCGGGTCCGTCGCGCTGCCCAGCGGGGCGAGCGCCTCGGCGAACGGAAGATAAGGAAGACCGCCCTCGCGGACGTCGATGCAGCGGCCGGTGAGCAGCAGCGCACCGCACGCTTCGACGTGCTCGCCGAGCGCGGTCAGCAGCCGGGTCTTGCCGACCCCGGCGTCCCCCGAGAGCAGCGCCGCGCCGGCTTCGCCACGTTCGGCCCTGGCGAAGGCGGCGCGGAGCCGCCGCATCTCGTGGGTACGGGCGACGAGCGGGATTCCGGAGCCGAGTCGGGGCACGAGGAGCATTCTGGCCTACCCCACCGACAGTTTCCGACCGCTTATCGCCTTCGCCACCATCACCGGCCCCTTACCGGGCGGTCTTGGCGGCGCCGGCGGTCTCCCGCGAGGCCTCCCGGCGCTCCTGCGCCGGTACCTCGACGTCGGCGTGCGCGGCCCGCAAGTGGCGGACGACGCGGCGGGCGCGGACGGCCCAGGCGCTGCGCCCGGCCTTCCGCAGTTCCTCGGCCCGGTAGGCCGCTTCGGCTCGGACCGCGTCGAGCATGAGATCGCTGTGCATCGTGTTCCCCTGTTCCTGGGCTCTCCGGTTGGTAGCACTCAGATTCGTCCTGAGGGGACACCCCGGGCATCGGGTGATCACGTAGGCATCGCGCAAAAAGACCCCTTACTCCCGGCCGAGCCCAGCTCGGCGGGGGTAAGGGGTCTTCTCCCAAGCGCCTCAGTCGTGCGCCGGGCCACCGGTCCGCACCGCGGCCAGCAGCCCCCGCCAACCCGACGCGGGCAGGCGGAACGCACCTCCTTCGGGGTCCTTCGAGTCGCGCACCGCGGCACCGCCGGCGACGAACGCGACCTCGACGCAGTCGTTGCCGCCGCCGCTGTGGCTGCTCTTGCGCCACCGCGCCCCGGAGAGTTCTGCTTCCATGGTCCCCACTCCTTACTGTGTCCTCGGTTCCGAATGGTGCACCGGAGCCGGTACGGCCGCCTGTTCGGCGAATCGTCCGGCCGCCTCGGCGATCAGCTCCACCGAGTCGTCCGGCTTCAGTGCGGCCGCGCGCAGATGGTCGAACATCAGCCCGTAGCGCCGCACGTCTGTGGGTTCCTCCAGGTAGAGGCCGCTGGACGTGCTGTCGTCGACGTAGACGACGTCCGGGTCGGCCTGTTCGGGGAAGCCCATGATGAGGAAGGGACCTTCCATGCCGGGGTGCGCGCCGGCACCGAACGGCACGACCTGGACGGTCACGTTCGGTTTTTCGGCGACGGCGACCATCCGGTAGAGCTGTTCGGCCATCACCTCGGGCCCGTCGACCACGCGGCGCAGCACGGCTTCGTCCATCACGGCCCAGTACTCGGGTGGCGGGGTTTCGGACAGCAGTTCCTGGCGGGCCATCCGGGCGGCGACGCGGCGGCGGATCTCGGCGTCGTCGGCGTCCGGGCGCAGCGCGCGGATCACCGCGCGGGCGTACCGCTCGGTCTGCAGCAGTCCGGGCACCAGGAGGGCCTGGAACGCGCGCAGTGAGCTGGCGTCGGCTTCGAGCCCGACGAAGGTGCCCGTGAAGACCTCGTTGTACGCGTGCCACCAGCCGCGCTTGCGGGCCTCCCTGGCCAGCTGGACGAGCGCCTCCTGCTCGTCGCCGGTGATCCCGTAGAGGGCCAGCATGTCCCGGGCGTCACGCGGGGTGACCCCGACGTGGCCGGTCTCGATGCGGCTGATCTTCGAGGCCGAGCACTCGAGCTTCTCGCCCACCTCGTCGATGGTGAGGTCCGCGGCCTCGCGGAGCCGGCGCAGTTCGCCCGAGAGCCGCCGCCGGCGAACGGTGGGGCTCTGTCCCCTGGCCATCGCGGTACCTCCGGATGTCGACGTGCTTCCTGTATCTAACCAGCCGGGCGCGGAGTTGGTGGAGCATTAACGTGAGTCGATTCCGGCACCGGATCTGCAATTTGCAGAATGCTCTTGTATCCTCGCACCCTGCACTGCGTCGGGCGCCTGACAGTCGGCCAGCCGTGGCTTCGACTGGCCTCTGAGCAGGGTAGACGATGACCGCGCGGAGTGCCGCGCGATCATCACGCGGAGGGGTCCGGGGCCGTCCCCCGGTCGGTCCCGGCCCCCTCACCCGGGCCGAATGCCCTTTTCCCGCGACGGATATTCGAACTATTCGTCGCCCGTGCGGGTGATTTCCCGGCGAACTTCACAAGACGCGCAAGAGTCCTTCTTGGACGACCGTCGCGATCAGCGTGCCGTCCTCGGCGAAGAACCGGCCGGTGGCCAGACCGCGGGCGCCGGACGCCGTCGGCGAGGCGCTGTCGTAGAGGAACCACTCGTCCGCGCGGAACGGCCGGTGGAACCACAGTGCGTGGTCGAGGCTGGCCCCGAGCACCTTGTCGGTGTCCCAGTAGACGCCGTGGCGGGCGAGCACCGAGTCCAGCAGCGTCATGTCCGAGGCGTAGGTGAGCACGCAGACGTGCAGCAGCTGCTGGTCGGGCAGTTTCCCGTCGGCGCGCATCCACACCTGGTTGCGCGCGGGCCGCTCACCGGTCTCGCGGGTGACCCACGGCGGCTCGTTGACGTACCGCAGGTCGATCGGCCGCGGCCGGGCGTGCGCGCCGATCGCGTAGCCCTCGGCGCGTTCCATCAGCGTCGGCAGCGTCTCCGGCGCCGGGACGCCCTCGGGCATGACCTCGGCGTGTTCGATGCCCGGTTCGTCGGTCTGGAACGAGGCCGAAAGGGAGAAGATCGCCTTGCCGTGCTGGATCGCCACGACCCGGCGGGTGGTGAACGACCGGCCGTCCCGGATCCGGTCGACTTCGTACACGATCGGCACGCTCGGGTCGCCCCCGCGGATGAAGTACGCGTGCAGCGAGTGCACCCGGCGTTCCTCGGGGACGGTGCGCCCGGCCGCGACCAGCGCCTGGCCGGCGACCTGCCCGCCGAACACCCGCACCGGCGAGTGGGCGGGCGAGACGCCGCGGAAGATGTTTTCTTCGATCTTCTCCAGGTCGAGCAGCGCGATCAGGCGGTCGAGCACCGGCTGGCCGCCACCGGGGATCTCCGGTTCGGTGGCGGCCGTCCTGGCCAATTCAGTCATGGCAGGAGCCTATGTGCATACCGGGCGGTCGGTCTCTCAAGCGTGGTCGTCTTCACCAAGCCGGTGGACGTGGATCAGGTTGGTCGACCCGACGGTGCCCGGCGGCGAACCGGCGACGATGACGACCAGATCGCCCTTCTGGTACTTGCCCATGTCGAGCATCGCGTGGTCGACCTGCTGGATCATCTGGTCGGTGGACTCCACCCGCGGCACGATGTGGGTGTTCGTGCCCCAGGTCATCGACAGCTGGCTGCGGACGCAGTCCTCGGGCGTGAACGCCAGCAGCGGCAGCCGCGTGTGCAGCCGCGCCAGGCGGCGCACGGTGTCGCCGGACTGCGTGAACGCGACCAGCGCCTTCGCGTTGAGCCGCTCGCCGATGTCGCGGGCGGCGTAGGAGATCACGCCGCGCTTGGTGCGCGGGACGTGGGTCAGCGGCGGCACGATCGGCGAGTCGGTCTCGACCGCCTCGATGATCCGGCCCATCGTCTCGACGACCTCGATCGCGTACCGGCCGACCGAGGTCTCGCCGGACAGCATCAGCGCGTCGGCGCCGTCGAGCACCGCGTTCGCGACGTCGGAGGCCTCGGCGCGGGTCGGCCGGGAGTTGTTGATCATCGACTCGAGCATCTGCGTCGCGACGATGACCGGCTTGGCGTTCTCGCGGCAGATCTGGATGGCGCGTTTCTGCACCAGCGGGACCTGCTCCAGCGGCAGCTCGACGCCGAGGTCGCCGCGGGCGACCATCACCGCGTCGAAGGCCAGCACGATGGCTTCGAGGTTGTAGACGGCTTCGGGCTTCTCGATCTTGGCGACGACCGGCAGCCGGCCCTTGCCGACCCGGTCCATCACCTGGTGGACCAGGTCGATGTCGGCCGGCGAGCGGACGAAGGACAGGGCGATGAAGTCGACGCCCAGCTCGAGCGCGAACTCGAGGTCCTCGATGTCCTTCTCGGACAGCGCCGGCACGGAGACGTCCATGCCGGGCAGCGAGACGCCCTTGTTGTTGCTGACCGGGCCGCCCTCGGTGACCTCGCAGACCACGTCCTGGCCCTCGACCTCGCGGACCACCAGGCCGACCTTGCCGTCGTCGACGAGCAGGCGGTCGCCGGGCTTGGCGTCCCTCGCCAGGCCCTTGTAGGTGGTCGAGACCCGGTCGTGGGTGCCGGCGACGTCCTCGACGGTGATCCGGACGATGTCGCCGTTGTGCCACTCGACCGGCCCGCCGGCGAACGTGCCCAGGCGGATCTTGGGGCCCTGCAGGTCGGCGAGGATGCCGACCGCGCGGCCGCTGTCGGCGGCCGCGGCCCGGATCAGGTCGTAGACCTGCTTGTGGTCGCTGTGGCTGCCGTGGCTGAAGTTCATTCTGGCCACGTCCATGCCGGCATCCACCAGGGCCCGCATCTTCTCCGGGGTCGCGGTGGCAGGGCCCAGGGTACAAACGATCTTCGCGCGTCGGCTCACGTCCACATAGCGTAGACCCTCTTCGCGCGTTCGTCTGTACCGATCCCGAATGTTCAAGAAAGTGTTCAGAAACCTGCCTGGTCAGGTCACGCTAGCGACGCGGTTGTTCACTTGGGCCGACCCGGTCGCGGGCCCACTCGTTGAACTCGCGCAGCTGCCGCCAGGCCTTCCGGACGCGGTCGAGGGCACCCCGCTCGTGCAGGACGTCGTCGGGCTCCCAGCCGCGCACGGCGTACACCGAGCGGTGGCGCAGCAGGTCGAGGCGCGGGTGGCCGGCGTCGAAGCCGCGGGGCTTGGACTTGAGCCGGTCGCCCTTGACCTCCCAGCCGGCGCGTTCGAGCTTGGCGAGGATCTTCCGCAGCGCCTCGCCGTGCAGTTCGGTGTCGACGGCCGTGCGGAACCGGGCGAGCTGGTCGGACGCGAGGTGGAAGCAGCCGCCGCCGACGCGCAGGCCGTCCGGGCCCACCTCGACGTAGTAGGCGCCGCCGCCGCGGCCCTGCTCGATCACCGCGCCGCAGTGGGTCTTGTACGGCGTCTTGTCCTTGGCGAACCGGACGTCCCGGTAGGGGCGGAACACCTTGGGCTCGCCGAAGCCGTCGGAGAACTCGGGCGCCAGCTCGGCCAGCAGCGCTTCCATCGGGGCGCGGACGTCGGACTTGTAGGTCTCGACGTGGTCGTCCCAGTAGGGCTTGGAGTTGTCCTCGACGAGGCCGTCGAAGAAGTCGACTGCGTACTCGCCGAATCCGCTGAACTTCACGCCCGCGACGATAAACGGGGGCACCGACAAGATCTGCCGGTGCCCCCGCGGCCGCTACTTGGCGACGGCCGTGATCAGCTCGCCGTTCGTGGTGTCGCCGGAGAGCTCCCAGAACATCGCGCCGCCCAGACCCTGGGTCTTGGCGTAGGAGATCTTGCCGGCGATCGTCGAGGGCGTGTCGTAGCTCCACCAGTTGCTGCCGCACTTGGCGTACGCGGTGCCCGCGACGGTGCCGGTCGCCGGGCAGGACGCCTTGAGCACCTTGTAGTCCTCGATGCCCTGCTCGTACTTGCCCGGCGCCGGGCCGGTCGCGCTGCCGCCCGGGGTGCCCTGCGTGACGCCGGTCCAGCCGCGGCCGTAGAACCCGATGCCCAGCAACAGCTTGCCCGCCGGGACGCCCTTGCTCTTGAGCTTCTGGATCGCCGCGTCGGAGTAGAAGCCGGCGGTCGGGATGCCCGAGTACGACGTCAGCGGCGAGTGCGGAGCCGTCGGGCCCTGCGCGGCCCAGGCGCCGAAGTAGTCGTAGGTCATCACGTTGTACCAGTTGACGTACTGCGCGGCGCCGCCGTAGTCGGCCGCGTCGATCTTGCCGCCGTTCGTGCCGTCGGCGGTGATCGCCGCGGTGACCAGCTTCGAGCCGAACTTCGCCCGCAGCGCCTGGAGGAGGCTCTTGAACGCCGCCGCGCCGCTGGTGTCGCACGACAGGCCGCAGGCGTTGGGGTACTCCCAGTCGATGTCGATGCCGTCGAAGACGCCGGCCCAGCGCGGGTCGTTGACGAGGTTGTAGCAGGAGTTCGCGAACGCGGCCGGGTTCTTCGCCGCCTGGGCGAAGCCGCCCGACCAGGTCCAGCCGCCGAAGGACCAGATGACCTTCAGGCCGGGGTGCTTGGCCTTGAGCTTCTTGAGCTGGTTGAAGCTGCCCGCGAGGGGCTGGTCCCAGGTGTCGGCGACGCCGTCGACGCTGCCCGCGGCGTCGTAGGTCTTCTGGTGGTCGGCGTAGGCGTCGCCGATCGCGCAGCCGCCGTTCGTCACGTTGCCGAACGCGTAGTTGATGTGGGTCAGCTTGCTCGCCGAGCCCGACGTCTCGATGTTCTTGACGTGGTAGTTGCGGTCGTAGACCCCCCATTCGGTGAAGTAGCCGACCACCTTGCCGACGGAGGCGTCGGTCGCGGCGGCGGCCACCGGGGCGGTCGCGCCGCCCGCGACGAGGCCCGCGGCGGCGGCCACGGCCAGCAGGGCCGAGAAGCTCTTCCTGCGCAAACGGGACATGCGTTCTCCCTCCGGGGAATTCCTCACGGCCACGGTGCCGGAGTGGTGGGGACCACACTCACCGTAAGTGGACTAGACCACTAGGTCAATGGTTCAGACCATGCAAGGTCCACATTCCTTGACAGGAATATGCCCGGCGGAGCACATTTCAGGGGTGATGCAGACTTTCGACGTCCTCGCCGAACCCCGGCGCCGGACCATCCTCGACCTGCTGCGCGACGGCGAGCGCTCGGTCGGCGAGCTGGTCGAGCAGCTGGAGCTGAGCCAGCCCGCGGTGTCCAAGCACCTGCGGGTGCTGCGCGAAGCCGGGCTGGTGACCGTGCGGGTCGCGGCGCAGCGGCGGTGCTACGCGCTGCGCCCGGAGCCCTTGGCCGAGGTCGACGCCTGGCTGGCGCCCTACCGCCGCTTCTGGGCGGACCGGCTGGACGCGCTGGAGCGGCGGCTGGACGAGACGGATCCGGCCTGACCGGCACCCCGGCGGGTCACTGCTGCGGCGCCGGCTCGAAGGTGATCCCCCGCTCGGCCGCGCGGCGCTCGCCCCACTCGTACAGTGCCGTCAGCGCCGGGCGGAGCTCCTCCCCCACCTCGGTCAGGTGGTACTCGACGTGCGGGACCCGGCCGTCGAACTCCTCGCGGCGGACGAGGCCGTCCGCGGCCAGCTCGCGCAGCTGCTGGGTCAGCATCTTCTCGCTCACGCCCGGCATCCGGCGCCGCAGCTCGCCGTAGCGGTGGGCGCCCTCCTTGAGGTGGGCCAGGATCACCGGCTTCCACTTGCCGCCGATCAGGTCGACGGCCAGCTCCGTCGCGCAGTGGTACCGCTTCATCCCGCTCTCCCCTACGCACCGGAAAGTACGTGGTTGCCCGGCCGGGCCGCCCCTGGTTGCCTGATCCCGTGATCGTGCCAGAAACCCCGCCGCCCCCCACCCTCTACGACTGGGCAGGCGGCCACGAAGCCCTCGTGAAGCTGCTGACGATCTTCTACGGCCACGTCCTGGAAGACCCGCTGCTCGAGCCGGTCTTCCGCGGCATGGACCCGGAGCACCCGAAGCACGTCGCGGTCTGGCTCGGCGAGGTCTTCGGCGGGCCGGCCGGGTACTCGGCGAGCCACGGCGGGCACGCCCACATGGTGGGCCGCCACCTGGGCCGCGGCATCACCGAAGAGCAGCGGCGCCGGTGGGTGAACCTGCTGCTCGACGCCGCCGACGAGGCCGGCCTGCCCGGCGATCCCGAGTTCCGCGCGGCCTTCGCCGGCTACCTCGAGTGGGGCAGCCGCCTCGCCGTCGTCTTCTCCGCGCCCGGTGCCGAGCCGAACCTCCACGAGCCCGTCCCGCGGTGGGACTGGCCGCTACCGCCCTGGCAGCCGCCGTCGGCCTAGCCGCATAGTGAGGGCAGCCGAAAGGAGGCTGCCCTTGATCCGGGTGGACGGCCGGACCCTGCGGTGCGCGGACGTGGTGACCGCGGCACGCACCGGGGGCCCGCTGGGTATCGACGTCTCGATCGCCGCGCTGCGGGCGGCCGAGCACGCGTGGAAGCTGGCCGAAGAACTGAGCACGCGCCGGGTGGTCTACGGCCGGACCACCGGCGTCGGGGCCAACAAGGACGACACCGTCGAAAGCTCGGTCGAGCACGGCCTGCGGCTGCTGCGCAGCCACGCGGGCGGCAGTGGCGACGAGCTGCCGCCCGGTCAGGTGCGCGCGATGCTGCTGATCCGGCTCAACCAGCTGCTGTCCGGACGGTCCGGGATCAGCCCCGAGCTGATCGGCGCGCTGGCCGAGGCGGTCCGCACCGGCGCGCTGCCGCTGGTGCACCGGCTCGGCGCGATCGGCACCGGCGACCTGGCGCCGCTCGCCGAGACGGCGCTGGCGCTCGCCGGCGAACGGCCGTGGGTCACCGGGCACGTGCCGCCGGTACCCGTGCGGGCGGGCGACGCGCTGGCCTTCATGAGCAGCAACGCCGCGACGCTCGCCGAAGCGACCCTGGCGGCCATGCGGCTGGACACGCTGACCCGCGCGAGCCACGCTGTCGCGGCACTGACCTACGTCGCGCTCGACGGCAACCCCGAGGCGTACGCGACGCCGGTGCACGAAGCGCGTCCGCACGCGGGGCAGGTCGCCTGCGCGGCCGAGATGCGGCGGCTGCTGGGCATGCACCAGACGCCGAAGCCGGGGCGGCGGATCCAGGACCCGTTCGGGCTGCGCGCGTTCCCGCAGGTCCAGGGCCCGGCGCTGGACGCGATCCACTACCTGCGGGACGTCCTCGCCGTCGAGATCAACGCGAGCACGGAGAACCCGATGATCTCGACGGTCCACAACGACGCCTACCACCACGCGCACTTCCACACGGCCTACGTGTCGACGGCGCTGGACCAGGCCCGGGCGACCGTGCACCAGGTGGCGGAGCTGTCGGTGGCGCGGCTGGGCGACCTGGTCGAGCCGGAGTTCACCGGCCTGCGGCCGTTCCTGGCGGCGGGGCCGCCGGGCAGCTCGGGCGTGATGATCCTGGAGTACGTGGCGCACGACGCGCTGACGGAGCTGCGGCAGGCGGCGCTCCCGGCCACGCTCGGCACGGCGGTGGTGTCCCGCGGCATCGAGGACCACGCGAGCTTCTCGACCCAGGCGGCCCGCGCGGCGACGGCGGCGTGCTCGGCCTACCAGCAGGTGCTGGCCTGCGAGCTGGTGGCGGCGGTCCGGGCGCTGCGGATGCGGGAGGCGGACCTGGTGGCGCTGCCGGTGCGGGACGCCTTCGCCGCGGCGTCGGCCGTGCTGGACGAGAGCCTCGACGACCGGCCGCTGACCGAGGACATCGCCGCCGCCGTCGGCGTCCTGGAGGAGCTGGCCCGCATCTAGCGTGAACTCGAACCGCCCGTTCCGCCAACAACGGGGCAGACAGCGTCACGACAGGCAGGCGGTTCATGAGTTCACCAGGTGAAACCGGGGACGACGCGGACGTCATCACCGCGTCGCTCCGACATCCGGAGCGGTTCGCGGTGGTCTTCGACCGCCACGCCCCGCACATCCATCGCTATTTCGCCCGGCGGCTCGGCAGCCAGGTCGCCGACGACCTGATGGGCGAGACGTTCCTGATCGCGTTCGGCGGCCGCGGCCGCTACGACCCCGCGTTCCCGAGCGCGCGGCCGTGGCTCTACGGCATCGCCACCAATCTCGTCGGCCAGCGCCGACGCGAAGAAGCGCGCGAGTACCGGCTGCGAGCCGCCCTCGGCCCGCCCGCCGAGCAGGACGGTCACGCGGACCGCGTCGCCGAGCGGGTGACCGCCCAGGCCATGAACGAACGGCTGGCCGGAGCCCTGGCCGGACTGGCCAGGGGGGACCGGGACGTGCTCGTGCTGATCGCCTGGGAGGGCCTGACGTACGAGGAGGTCGCGGGCGCGCTGGGGATCCCGGTCGGCACGGTCCGGTCGCGCTTGAACCGGGCTCGCCGGAAGGTCCGGACGGAACTCGGGCACGCGCCCGCCGAGGAGGTCTCGAACCATGGATGAGATGCAGCTGCTTCGCGATTTCGCCGGACCGGCCGGGCTCCCGGCGAGCGGTGATCTGGCCCGGAAGCGGGCCGAACTGATCGCGGCGACGACCGCACGGCGGCCGGCTCGCCGCCTCGGCCTGGTGTGGGGCGCGGCCGGGCTCGCCGCGGCCGTGGCGGCCGTCGTCGCGCTCTCGCCCGGCGGCACCACCGTGCCGCCGGGCCCCGCGCCCCGGCCGGCGACCGACCCGGTGTCGATCCTGTACACCGCGGCCGCCAAGGCCCGCGCCCTGCCGGACGTCACCCCGCGGCCGGAGCAGTTCGTCTACACGAAGACCCGGCTCGCGGACGGCCGGGAGAACGAGACGTGGGCGTCGGTGGACGGCACCCACGACGGGCTGGTGTTCCTCTACGGTCACGAAGCTTCGCTGGCGGGCTGCCGCGACGGGAAGCGCGTGCAGAAGGAGAGCCACGGGCGGACGGTGACAAACCGGTGCGTGCCGCACCCCGCCGCCCCCGCCGGCCTGCCCACCGACGCCGACACCATGCTCGCCTACCTGCACAGGAGCACCTACGGCGAAGGCGACACCCTGCACGACCTCGGCAACGAGATCATCGAGCTGGCCGAGGGCTACCTGCGCCCGGCGGTCAGGGCCGCGCTCTTCGAGGCGGTGGCGAAGGTGCCCGGACTGGTCGCCCGCACCGACGCGAAGGACGCCACCGGCCGGACCGTCCTCGGCATCAGCTGGACCGGCATGAACGAGCCCGGCATCGGCAACCAGAACGAGTTCCTGTTCGACCCGGTCACCTTCGCCTACCTCGGCGCCGGGACCGGTGTGGTCGTGAACCAGGGCATCGTCGACGCGGTGCGGCAACGGCCCTGAACGCGCGAAGGGCCGCCCCGGAACCCCGGGGCGGCCCATCGACGGGGAACTCAGCCGAAGAAGACTTCGGCTTCCTGGTAGCGCTCGACCGGGACCGTCTTCAGCTCGGCCGTCGCCTCGGACAGCTTCACGCGGACGATGTCCGTGCCCTTCAGGGCGACCATCACGCCGAAGTCGCCGTCCGCGACCGCGTCGACCGCGTTGAGGCCGAAGCGGGTGGCCAGGACGCGGTCGTAGGCCGTCGGGGTGCCGCCGCGCTGGACGTGGCCCAGCACGACCGCGCGGGACTCCTTGCCGGTGCGGTGCGCGATCTCGTCGGCCAGCCAGGTGCCGATGCCGCCGAGGCGGACGTGCCCGAAGGCGTCCTTCTCGCCGGTCAGCAGCTTCTCCTCGCCGCCCTCGGGCAGCGCGCCCTCGGCGACGACGATGATCGGCGCGAACTCCTTCTCGAAGCGGCGCTCGACCCAGGAGACGACCTGGTCGACGTTGAAGTGCCGCTCCGGCACCAGGATGACGCTCGCGCCGCCGGCGAGGCCGGAGTGCAGCGCGATCCAGCCGGCGTGCCGGCCCATGACCTCGACCACGAGCGCGCGGTGGTGCGACTCGGCCGTGGTGTGCAGCCGGTCGATCGCCTCGGTCGCGATGGAGACCGCGGTGTCGAAGCCGAAGGTGTAGTCGGTGGCGCCCAGGTCGTTGTCGATCGTCTTGGGCACGCCCACGACGCCGACGCCGTCGTCGGTCAGCCGCTTCGCGACGCCGAGGGTGTCCTCACCGCCGATCGCGATCAGCGCGTCGACGCCCTGGTCGGCGAGGACCTGCTTGATCTTGTCGACGCCGCCCTCGACCTTGTAGGGGTTCGTGCGCGAGGACCGCAGGATGGTGCCGCCGCGGGTGAGGATGTCCTCGACGTCGTTCAGGCCCAGCGGGCGGCTGTCGCCGGTGAGGGGGCCGTTCCAGCCGTTGCGGAAGCCCACGAAGTCCCAGCCGTGCACCTCGATGCCCTTGCGCACCACCGCGCGGATCACCGCGTTGAGTCCCGGGCAGTCGCCGCCGCCGGTCAGCACACCGACACGCATGAGAAGCCTCCGTCTGTTCTCGGGAGATGACAGTCACATTTCGTCAGACGCCAGCGTAGCGGCTCTCGTCTTGATCGGTGCAGGCCGTACCACCTGCCGGATCGGTCCCGGTGACGGCTGTGCTACGTTGACGCGCATGCAGCGCTATTTCTGGTTTACGAAGCCGGCCCCGGGTGGGCGCGGCGGCGTGAACCTGCGCTGACTCCCACCCCGAGCCGGATTTCGCAACCGGCTCGGCGAGTCCCCCGCGGGTCGGTGTCCACCAGGAAGGAACACCCCCGCCATGACGCTCTCCGCCGGACCGGCCACCATCGGTGACCTCGACGCCGCGCGCACCACGTCGATCAGTCCGCTCATTTCGCCCGCGATGCTGCGCGAAGACCATCCGGTCGACGCCGCGGTCGCGAAGGTGGTGCGCCACGGCCGCGCCGAGACGGTCGACATCCTCGAAGGCCGCGACGACCGGCTGCTCGTCGTGGTCGGCCCGTGCTCGGTGCACGACCCCGAAGCCGCGCTCGACTACGCCCGCCGGCTGGCGGCGAAGGCCGAGGAGCTGCGCGGCGAGCTGCACGTCGTGATGCGCGTGTACTTCGAGAAGCCGCGCACGACGCTGGGCTGGAAGGGCCTGATCAACGACCCGGACCTCGACGGTACGTTCGCCGTCAACAAGGGCCTGCGGATGGCGCGCAAGCTGCTGCTCGACGTGTCGGCGCTCGGCCTGCCGGTCGGGTGCGAGTTCCTCGACCCGATCACGCCGCAGTTCATCGCGGACATCGTGACGTGGGGGTCGATCGGCGCCCGCACGGCGGCCAGCCAGGTCCACCGCCAGCTGTGCAGCGCGCTGTCGATGCCGGTGGGCATCAAGAACTCGACCGAGGGCGACGTCCAGGTGGCGATCGACGCCACCCGCGCGGCGGCGGCCAGCCACGTGTTCCCCGGCATCAAAACCGACGGCCTGGCGGCACTGCTGACGACGTCCGGCAACCCGGACTGCCACGTGATCCTGCGCGGCCACAACACCGGCCCGAACTACGACGCCCGGACCGTCGAGGAGACGCTGGCCCGGCTGGCGAAGTCGGGGTTGCCGGAGCGGGTGATCATCGACGCGTCACACGGGAACAGCGGCAAGGACCACGTGCGGCAGGGTGCGGTGGTGCGTGAGCTGGCCGCGCGCCTGGCGGCGGGCGAGCGCGGGATCGCCGGGCTGATGATGGAGAGCTTCCTGGCGGGTGGGCGGCAGGAGCTTTCGCTGGGGCACGCCTCGGAGCTGACCTACGGGCAGTCGATCACGGACGCGTGCCTGGCCTGGGACGACACCGCGCCGCTGCTGGACGAGCTGGCCTCGGCGGTGCGGGCGCGCCGCTGAGAGGTCCCCGGCCCGGGGGTCCCCCGGTTTTCACGTTACCGGGGACCCCCGACAATTCCGGCCGAGCGCCGGGCTGAGACGCCTTGAATGGCTGATTCCGGCGGCGGACGCCGGGAATCAGCCATCGCGGAGCCGGGGGTCAGCGGCGCGGGAAGTAGTTCTCGATCACTTCCCACCGGGCCAGGTTGTGCTTGGCGTCCGCCAGGGCGTCGTGCTGGTCGGTCGGCGCCGCCGGGAGCTTCGGCTTCCCGGCGTCCTCCCACCGCTGGCGCAGATCACGCGTGAACCGCGGCAGCTGCCGCGGCAACGCCGGCATCGGACCCCACAGCTGGGCCAGCGCCACGTGGTCGTACGCGGCGAACCAGGCCCACAGCTCGATCCCGCCCGGCGGCTTGCCGAAGAACTCCAGCAGGTCGTTGCGGATCTTCTCCCTGCTCCGCCACGCTCGGTCGGCCGGTGAGGGCAGCTTGTCCAGGACGTTGTCCCGGACCCACGGCCCCGCCTTCGAAGGGTCGAACTCCGTCGAGACCGCGTAGAACTCGCGGCCCTGCTCGTCCACCACTCCGATCGACACCAAATCGATGGTCACGCCGTCTTCGATGAACTCGGTGTCGTAGAAAAAACGCACTGGTGAACAGTAGTGGTGGCTCAGCCGACCTTGGAATCGGGCACCCGTGCCGCGTCGCGCGCGCCGGGCTGGGCGGGCACCGCGGGCTTGACCCCGGCCGCCTCCGCCGCGAGGAGTTCCTTCGCCTTCGCCGCGTAGATGTCGACGTACTCCTGGCCCGAAAGCTCCATCAAGGCGTACATGATCTCGTCGGTGATCGATCGCTCGATGAAGCGGTCACCCGCGAGACCCTCGTAGCGGGAGAAGTCCAGGGGCTTGCCGAAGCGGACCTCGAGGCGGCGGGGCCACCACATCTTCGAGCCGATCGGGTTGACCTTGTCCGTGCCGACCATCGCCACCGGGACCACGACCCCGCCGGACTCCAGGGCGATCCGCGCCACGCCGGTCTTGCCCTTGTACAGCCGTCCGTCCGGGGAGCGGGTGCCCTCCGGGTAGATGCCCAGCAGGTGCCCCTCGCGGACCAGGCGGATCGCCGTGTCGAGCGCGGCCTGGGCGGCGTTGCCGCCGGAGCGGTCGATCGGGAACTGGCCGACCCCGGTGAAGAACCACTTCTTGAGCTTGCCCTTGAACCCGGGCTCGGTGAAGTACTCGGACTTGGCGGGGAAGGTCACCTTGCGCTTGACCCGCAGCGGCATGAAGAACGAGTCCGCGACCGCCAGGTGGTTGCCGGCCAGGATCGCGCCGCCCGTCTCGGGGATGTTCTCCGCGCCGACGACCTTGGTCGGCCAGAGCGTCTTGAGCAGCGGTCCGAGGAACACCCACTTCATGAGCCAGTACAGCACCGGTGTCTCAGTCCTCCATCGCAGCCGCAGCCCCTGTGCACCCGAGACGAACAGCCTACGAACCCGGGTGGCCGCCGCACAACGCAGACCACCCGGTTACCACTTCGGCAGCGATCGATCTCACAGCGAATTCGGGGCCCGGGCGGACCCCCACAAGGTCCGCCGGGCGTGAGAGCATGGAGGGACTGCCCCGCTCACACGGAAGGCGATCGCATGGGCGTGCTCGCCGGCGCGGAACCGTTCGGCCACACCGGTTCGGCCGATACCGGGTTCCTGCTCTGCCACGGGTTCACCGGTACCCCGGCGAGCATGCGGGCCTGGGGTGACCACCTGGCCGGGGCCGGGTTCACGGTGCGCTGCCCGCTGCTGCCGGGCCACGGCACCCGCTGGCCGGACCTCAACCGCACGACGTGGGAAGACTGGTACGGCGCCGTCCGCGAGGCCCTGCTCGCGCTGCTGGCCACCTGCAAGACCGTGTTCGTCGGCGGCCTCTCGATGGGCGGCACGCTCACGCTGCGCCTGGCCGAGGAGTTCGGCGACCGGATCGCCGGGATCGTCCTGGTCAACCCGTCGGTGACGCGGCTGAAGTGGGACACGCGGCTGCTGCCGGTGCTGGGCCGGATCGTGCCGTCGGTGCCGGCGATCGCGAACGACATCAAGAAGCCCGGCGAGACGGAGCTGGCCTACCCGCGCACGCCGGTGCGCGCGGCGGCGAGCCTCGCGAAGCTGTGGGCGGTCGTGCGCGCCGACCTGGCCAAGGTCACGCAGCCGGTGCTGCTGCTGCACTCGTCGGTCGACCACGTCGTCGAGCCGGTGAACTCGCAGCTGGTGCTCGACGGCGTCTCGAGCACCGACGTCACCGAGGTCGTGCTGGAGAACAGCTACCACGTGGCGACGCAGGACAACGACGCCGAAGTGATCTTCACCCGCAGCGTCGAGTTCGCGAAGGCGCACGCGGCCCAGCCCGAGGAGACCGCATGAGCCGGGGGAAGGACGGGCCGGAGGACGTCGACGCGACGTTCGCCGAGATCGTCGCCGACCTGCGGGCCGCCGGGTTCGGGCTCCCGGAAGAGGAGACCGCGGACACCGGAGACACCGCGAGCGCGGAATCCGAGTCGCGCAAGACGCCCGAACGGCCCGCCGACCCGCCGGCCGTGGAGGCCCCGCCCGAGCCCGGCTGGCGGTCCGGGGGCACGTCGTGGGACACCACGATGTTCTCCGAAGACCCGGCGGAGGACGACGAGCACTACGTCCCGCCCGAGCCGCCACCGCTGCCCCGGCCGAAGCTGGGCGCGTTCCTCATCCTGCTGCTGTTCCTGGCCGGGCTGTTCCTGCTGATCCTGCCCGGCGCGATCGGCGTCGGCCCGACGGTGGCGACGCCGCTGGGCATCCTCGCGCTCGCGACGGCGATCGCGCTGCTGCTGCTCCGCGTGCGCCAGGGTCCGCCGCCCGGCGCGGACCCCAGCACGGGCGCCCAGGTCTGACGGACGGCGATGCACATCGAGTTCAGTCCTTCGCGGCGATCGACCGTCGGCGCGGAATGGGAGCTCGGCCTGGTGGACCGCCGCAGCGGCGAGCTGTCCTCGGTGGCCGAGCAGATCCTCGAGGCCGTCCGGCCCGACGGGCAGGCCGAGCACCCGAAGATCAAGCAGGAGCTGCTGCTCAACACGATCGAGATCATCACCGGCGTCTGCGACACGATCGCCGAGGTCAAGGCCGACCTGAACGACTCGCTCGACGTCGTGCACGGCGTCGCCGACCCGCTCGGCGTCGAGATGTTCTCGGCGGGGACGCACCCGTTCTCGAACTGGTACCAGCAGAAGGTCACCGACAAGGAGCGCTACGCCAAGCTGATCGACCGGACCCAGTGGTGGGGACGGCAGATGCTGATCTACGGCGTCCACATCCACGTCGGGGTCGACCACCGCGAGAAGGTGCTGCCGGTCCTCGACGCGCTGCTCAACTACGCGCCGCACCTGCAGGCGCTGTCGGCGTCTTCGCCGTACTGGGGCGCCGAGGACACCGGGTACGCGTCGAACCGGGCGCTGATGTTCCAGCAGCTGCCGACGGCCGGGCTGCCGTTCCAGTTCCGGAAGTGGGCGGAGCTGGAGAACTACGTCGAAGACATGTTCACCACCGGCGTGATCGACAGCTTCTCGGAGATCCGCTGGGACATCCGGCCGTCGCCGAAGCTCGGCACGATCGAGATGCGCGTCTGCGACGGCCTGCCGACGCTGGAGGAGGTCGGCGCGATCGCGGCGCTGACGCAGTGCCTGGTGGACGACTTCGTCGAGCGCCTGGAAGACGGCGAAATCCTGCCGACACTGCCGCCGTGGCACGTCCAGGAGAACAAGTGGCGCGCGGCCCGCTACGGCACCGACGCGATCGTCATCCTGGACGCGGCCGGCCGCGAGCGGCTGGTCACCGACGACGTGGCCGACCTGCTGAACCGGCTGGAGCCGGTGGCGCGGCGGCTGGACTGCGTGGCCGAGCTGCGCGACGTCGAGACGATCCTGCGGTACGGGCCGAGCTACCGGCGTCAGCGTGCCGTGGCCGAGCAGCACAAGGGCAGCCTCAAGGCCGTGACGGCGTCGCTGGTGGCCGAGATGCGCGACGGGATCGCGAAGGACTAGAGCTCGTCGAGCTGACGGCGCAGCGTGCCGGGGCCGACGATCGACGCGCCGAGCGCCTCGACGCGCCGTTTCAGCTCCCGGTCGGCCGTCGCGACCAGGACCTTGGCCTTCTGCTGCCCGACGACCTCGACGATCTTCGAGTCGCCGTCGGTGTCGGCGGCGACCACCTCGACGCCTTCGGTGCCGGTGACGTGCTTGGCCTGGCCTTCGACGACCAGGACGATCCGCGGCCACCACGTCACGGCCGGGTCGTCCGGGTCCGGCACGCCGGCTTCGGCGAGCTTGGCCAGCTGGTCGCGGAGACGCTCGGCGGCGCCGTGCCGGTCGCGCCACCAGCCGTCCGGGCGCGAGCCGACGACGTTGGCCGCGTCGACGACCAGGACGAGTTCGCGGCCGACGCGGTCGCGCAGGTCCGGCCACGCGGCGGCGAAGTCGCGGTGGAGGGGGTAACCGGGGACGTCGTCGGGATCCACCCAGCGCACCTCCGCACTTTCGGTGTTGGCGACGCGCGCCTCGGCGCCGTCGGCGAGGGCGAGGACGGTGGTGTAGCTCCAGTCGCCGTGGTCGACGACGGAGGCGGAGACCGCGCGGAAGGCGTCGGCGGGGACGGAGACCTCTTCGAAGGCTTCCCGCGCGGCCGCTCCGACGGCGGTTTCGCCGGCTTCGATGGCTCCGCCGGGCAGCGCCCAGGTGCGGCCGTGGTGCACCCACCAGGCGCGGCGCTGCAGGAGGACACCGCGGGCGCGGTCGACGAGCAGCAGGCCCGCGGCCCCGTAGCGGCCCCAGTGCAGGTGCCCGCAAGAGCAGCGGACGAAGACGCTCGCGGACAGGTGACTCACCGGTCCAGCGTGGCACAGGTCGGTGGCGGGTCGCCTCTCCACGGAAGTCGGGGCTGGCCGCCGGCGAAGGGGGGTGAGTCCAGCTCGCGGGAAAGGCCACGGCAGCAGACGGACCGGAACGTGGATGGGGCCCACACCCCCGCAACCCCGATCCGAAGCCAAAACACGGCCGGCGGCGCCGGGTCAAGGCACGCTTTCCCGCCTTGACGCGGTGTCGCCGGCCGTAGTCACAATCGGGCTTCGGGGTGGCGGGGAAGACCGCCGATGGGTCGACTACTGCCTGGAGCGGCCGCCGACGGGCCGGCCGCCGGATGGGTCGGCCACGGAACCAGGTGATGATCGCCGAACGTGGGCGGCCGTTCTGAGCAGCCCCCGTTTTCCACGCTACCGGGAGGCACCGACAGTTCCGCCCGAGCGGACCGCCGCACCGGGGCACCATCCCCAACTGCGCGGAACGCCGGCGGCAGTCAGACCGGGGTCTTCGCCGCTTCCAGGGCCAGGGCCGCCGCGCCGACGATCGCCGTGTCGTCGCCGAGGTGGGCCGTCCTGATGCGGGCCAGCGGGCGGTGGCGGGCGCCGGTGATCGTGCCCGCGTAGTGCTCGCGGGCCTCGTCCAGGAACAGCGGCGCCGACTCCGACACCCCGCCCCCGATCACGATGATCTCCGGGTCGAACACGTCCGCCACCAGCGCCAGTCCCTCGCCCAGCCACTTGGCCAGCTCCGCCATCGCCAGCTGGGCGATCGGGTCGCCGTCGCGCGCCGCGCCCGCCACCCGGCGGCCCGTCACCGAGCCCGGGTCGCCCGCGACCTGGGGGGCCAGCACCGTCGACCGGCCCGGGTGCCGCGCCAGCAGCTCCACCGCCGTGGCCGCCAGGGCCGTTCCGCTGCAGTAACGCTCCCAGCAGCCGTACTTGCCGCACGGGCAGGGGCGGCCACCGCGGACCACCGTCAAGTGGCCCAGCTCCGGCGCGACGCCGTACGCGCCGCGGTAGAGCTTGCCGTCCAGCAGCAGCCCCGCGCCGATGCCCGTGCCCAGGGCCACCAGGGCGGCCACCTGGGCGCCGCGGGCCGCGCCGAAGCGGTGCTCGCCCACGATCGCCGAATTGACGTCGTGCTCCAGCAGCACCGGCAGGCCGACGCGCTTTTCGATCCGGTCGGCGACCGGCGCGCCGCGCCAGGCCAGGTGCGGGGCGAACATCACCGACCGGCGGTCGCGCGCCACGAAGCCCGCCACCGCCAGGCCGACCCCGGCCACGTCGTGCCGGTTGCGCAGGTCCTCGACCACACCGGCGATGGCGTCCTCGAGGGCGCCTTCCTCGGTCGGCGTCGCGACGCGGGCCGTGTCGAGCAGGGAGCCGCGTTCGTCCACCACGCCGGCCCGGATGCTCGTCCCGCCGACGTCCACCCCTATCGTCCGCACTCAGCTCTCCCACTCGTCGCGCCGGCGGACGGCGATGTGCTGCACCCTGACCGACACCGTGGCGTCCGCCGCGGGCCGCGGCGCGGGCCGGAACCCGGGCATGTGCACGCCCTCCTGCGGCTCCCACCGGTCCGCGAGCACCGCACGCAGCAGGGCGATCAGCTGCGCGAGCTGCTCGGCCAGCCGCGCGACCAGCTCGGGCCGTTCCCCCCGCACCACCGCGACGATCGCACAGAGCGGGCACCAGCCGCACGCCGAACCGTCCGGTTTCGCCTCGTCAGGGGTCCCGTAACCACCGGGGCTTCGCCCCGAGCCGGGGGCTCCGCCACCCGGAACCCCCGAAAAGAAGGTGTCGTGCCCGGCCGCGAGCACGCCTTCGAGCCACGGCGCCGCCTTCTCCGCGACCATCTCGGCGAGCAGGCGGATCTCCTCCGCCAGGCGCGGCCCGTGTTCCTCTTCGCTCACCCGCGTCCCCGGTTCCCGGCCAGGTGCACGACCAGGCCGTCGGCGTCGGATTCCGCGCCGGTGATCCGGCACGGCCGCAGCGGCTCCGGCAAGGCGATGAGCCTGCGGAAGCCGTCCACGGTGATCGCCAGGTCGTCGTCGACGCGGGCGAGGTCGACCTCGGCGTCCCGCGCGAGCGGGACCGCGACGCGCAGGGTGTACCCGCCGGTGGCCGGCCGCACGCGCAGCAGCGGGGTGACGGGGACACCGTTGCCCGCGAGGGGGTCTTCGCCGCGGTAGAGCTCGGCGGCGATCTCCAGCAGCGCCGGCAGCCCGACCGGCTCGACGGCGCGGTGCTCGACCCGGGCGACCGGCGCGATCCCGGCCGCGGCGAGTTCGGCGAGCACGGCATCCTGCTGCGTCCGCCGCGTGCGCAGCCAGGACGCGGCGGCGCCGCGCCAGATGCCGGGCGCGGGCATCAGCCGGTTGGCGATCAGCCCGTCGACGGCGATGCCGCGCAGGGCCAGGGAGCTGAGCGTGCGCCGCGCCTCGGCGACGACCACCCGCTCCGGCGTCAGGACCAGCCGGACCGTCGTCACCGACGGGTCGGTGAGCAGCGCGCGCAGGCCGTCGAGGTGGGCGCCGAGGCGGCGCACCGAGTCCGTGACGCCGCCGCGCGGCCCGAACACGCGGGTCAGGTAGCCGGAGACGGCCTCGGGCAGGGCGAGCAGCCGCAGTGTCTCGGCCGTCGGCCCGCAGTCGACGACGACGGTCTCCCACGGCCCGTCCTCGGCCAGCCGGCGGACCTCGGTGAGGGCGAGCAGCTCGTCGACGCCGGGCAGCACGGTGAGCTCTTCGGCGTCGAGGGCGTCCAGGCCCGCACCGGCCAGCACCGCCCGCAGCTCACCGCGCAGCCGCTGCCAGCTGGAGTCCACCAGGGAGCGCGAATCCACCTGCACGGCGGAAAGCAGAGCGTCCACTTCGGACGGTTCGGCGCCGAGAGGACGGGCGAAGGCGTCCCCGAGCGAGTGCGCCGGGTCGGTGGACACGACGAGGGTCTTCCTGCCGCGGGCGGCAAGGGCGGCGCCGGTGGCCGCGGCCAGCGTGGTCTTCCCGACACCCCCCTTGCCGGTGCACAGCAGGATCCGCACGCTAGCCCTCGGCCCGCTTCTTGAGCTCCTTCAGCGCGGTGTCCATGACCATCTTCTCGGCCTTGCGGCGCAGCAGGCCGATCATCGGCAGCGCCAGCTCGACCGACAGCGTGTAGGTGACCCGCGTGCGGCCGCCGAGGTCGGCCAGCGCGTAGCGGCCGTTCTGCGCCTTCTGCATCTGGCCCTTGACCAGGTGCCAGCTGACGCCGAGGCCGTCTTCGTCCCAGTCGTACTCGAGGGTGTAGACGTCCTTGATCGGACCCGCGTCCAAGGTCAGCTTGACCTGCTTGGCCCGGCCCTCGCCGTCGGTGTCGAGGACCTCGGTCTGCCGGACGGCCTTGGCCCATTCCGGGTACGCGGGGAAGTCGGCGATCACGGCCATCACCCGGCTGGGCTCGGCGTCGACCTCGATGGACTGTGTGGACTGCTCGGCCATGGGTCGAAGCGTAGCCGCCGCGGTTGGTCACCAGCGCAGCACGTAGGGCTGCCCGGTCTCCTTGAAGTGACCCACGTTACGGCACTCGGTCAGGCCGACCCGGGCGCGCGCCGCCAGGGGCTGGTGCACGTGCCCGAACACCGACCAGCGCGGCCGCTGGGCCCGGATCAGCTCCAGCAGCGCCGTCGACCCGATCTCGCTGCGGCGGGCGACGACGTCGTAGGTCAGCTCCGGCAGCGCGGGCGGGCCGTGCGTGCAGAGCACGTCGACCTGCTCGAGAGCGGCCACGCTCCGGTCGTAGTCCTCGCGATCCCGCAGGTAGGGACGCCAGACGGCGCCCGTGCGGGGCCGCGGGACGACGCCGTCGGGCAGCAGCGCGCCGCCGACGAACCCGAACCGCAGGCCGCCGATCTCCGCCACCTCGCCGTCGAGCACCCGGACGCCCTCGCCGGTGAACTCCGGCCACAGCGCCGGGGTGTCCACGTTGCCGGGCGTGGCGTAGGTGGGCGCGGTCATCGCCGCGAACAACGTCGCGTACTGGGCGCGGATGGCCTCGTCGACCGCGCCGCCCGGGTCGTCGAGGCTCGCCCAGAGCGTGCGCGAAAAGGCAACGGTTTCGTCACGGGTGCCCTCGCGGCGCAGGCGGGCGAACTCGCCGACCTTCTCCGCGCCGAACAGGGCACCCATGATGCCCTTGTCGTGGTCGCGGTAGTCGACGAAGTCGATCAGGTCACCGAGCACGACCAGGGCGTCGGCCCCGTCCCCCGCGCGCTTCAGCGCGTCGGCGTTGCCGTGCACGTCCGAGACGACGTGTACCCGCACCCCTGAACCCCTTAGCCCTCGCCCCGCGGAGGAACGCCTGGCTCGCGCCCGTCCTCCAGGATCTCCTTGAGCCCGAGTGCGATCGCCTTCGCCGCACGGGCCCGCCGGTCGAACTCCCGCCGCAGGTCGCGTGGCGCCAGCGCCCGGGGCGTCCCGGCCGCGTCGGCGGGGGTCGCCCGCAGGAAGTAGTGCAGCAGGGTGCCGTCGAGCACCGGCTCGAGCCAGACCTCCATCGTACCGACGAGGGCACCCGTCACGGTCCAGCGCAGACCCTTGTCCCCCCGGTCGGTGTAGACCTCGAGGACCAGGTCGGGCCAGTAACGCCGCCAGGAGGCCGGCTCGGCGAAGACCGCGGCCACGGTGGCGGGCGGAACGGCGAGGAACGTCTCGTCGACGATGTCGAGTGAGGGTGGCGCGTTCACGTGCGAAGAATGTCACGCCCTCGCCTCGCGGCGCCGATCAGCATGGTCTTAAGGTGCTCACCACGCTAAGTTGACTGGCGGGTAACAGCGGTGTCACCTGCCGCACGCGTTTGAACACGGAGGTCCCACGTGCGCGAATACAGCGCTCCCGCCGGCAAGCCGGTGGCCGACGACGAAAACATGTCCGACGTCGTCTGGGCGAATGCCGAGCGGTTCTCCGACGTGGTGAGCTTCCGCCGCCAGGTCGAGGGCAGCTGGCTGGACGTGACCGCCAAGGAGTTCGCGGCCGAGGTGCTGGCCGTGGCCAAGGGCATGGCCAAAGCCGGGATCGGCCGCGGCGACCGCGTCGCGATCATGTCGAAGACCCGCTACGAGTGGACGCTGATCGACTTCGCGATCTGGGCGGCCGGTGCGGTCACCGTCCCGATCTACGACACGTCCTCCCCCGAACAGGTCCACTGGATCCTGTCCGACTCGGCCGCCAAGGGCGTGTTCGTCGAGACGAACGGCCACGCCGCGGCCGTCGAGGAGATCCGCGACCGGCTCACCGACCTGGCCAGCACGTGGCAGATCGAGGGCGACTCCCCCGCCGTCGAAGAGCTGTCCGCGCTGGGCGCTTCGCTGTCGGACGACGAGCTGCACGACCGGCGCCGCGAGGTGTCCGCGGACGAGCTGGCCACCATCGTCTACACCTCGGGCACCACGGGCCGCCCCAAGGGCGTCGAGCTGACCCACCGGAACCTCCTGGCCGAGATCCGCGCCGACATCGAGGCGTTCCCGCAGCTGATGGAGCAGGGCAACTCGCTGCTGTGCTTCCTGCCGCTGGCGCACGTGCTGGCCCGCGCGATCGCCGTGACCGCGCTGACCGCCCGCGTCACCCTCGGGCACACCCCGGACGTCAAGAACCTGGTCGCCGACCTGGGCACGTTCCGGCCGACGTTCGTCGTCGCCGTGCCTCGCGTGTTCGAGAAGGTCTACAACTCGGCGAAGCAGAAGGCCCACAGCGAAGGCAAGGGCAAGATCTTCGACGCCGCCGAAGCCACCGCGGTCGCCTACAGCGAGGCGCAGGACAAGGGCGGCGCCGGGCTCGGCCTGAAGGCCAAGCACCTGGTGTTCGACAAGCTCGTCTACGGCAAGCTGCGCGCGGCCCTCGGCGGCCGCTGCGTCGCGGCGGTCTCGGGCGGCGCCCCGCTCGGCGCGCGGCTGGCGCACTTCTTCCGCGGCATCGGCGTCCCGGTGTTCGAGGGCTACGGCCTCACCGAGACGTCCGCGGCGGCGAACGTCAACACGCAGACGGCGTTCCGCGTGGGCACCGTCGGCAAGCCGGTCAACGGCACCTCGGTCCGCATCGCCGACGACGGCGAGGTGCTGCTCAAGGGCGACGTCGTGTTCCGGGCGTACTACAACAACCCGCAGGCGACTTCCGAGGCCCTCACGGACGGCTGGTTCCACACGGGCGACCTGGGCGAACTCGACACGGACGGCTTCCTGAAGATCACCGGCCGCAAGAAGGAGATCATCGTGACGGCGGGCGGCAAGAACGTCGCCCCGTCCGGCCTCGAGGACACGATCAAGGCGTCCCCGCTGATCAGCCAGGCCATGGTGGTCGGCGACCAGCGCCCGTTCATCGCCGCGCTGGTGACGGTGGACGAGGAGTACTTCCCGTCCTGGAAGTCCCAGCACGGCAAGCCCGCCAACGCCACGGTCGCGGACCTTTCGTCCGACGCGGACCTGCTCGCGGAGATCCAGGCCGCGGTCGACGAGGCGAACAAGTCGGTGTCCAAGGCCGAGGCGATCAAGAAGTTCACCGTGCTGGCGAACGACTTCACCGAGGCGGGCGGGGAGATCACGCCGAGCTTGAAGCTGAAGCGGAACGTGGTGACGAAGAACTACGCCGACGACATCGAAGGCCTGTACCGGAAGTAAGCGCCCCGGGGTGGCCTTCGGTGCGTTGACCGCGACCAAGGCCACCTCGGGCACTTGTCATCCTGACGCTGCCGGACCTACCCCCGCTGGGCCTCGATGAAGTCGCGGTACCAGCGGTAACTCGACCTCGGGGTGCGCAGCTGCGTCTCGTAGTCCACGTGGACCAGGCCGAAGCGGTGCTTGTACCCGTGGGCCCACTCGAAGTTGTCCAGCAGCGACCAGCAGAAGTACCCGCGCAGGTCGACCCCGGCCGCCGCGGCGGTGCGGGCCGCCTCGATGTGGTCGTTCAGGAAATTGATGCGCTCGTAGTCCGCGAAATCGCTCCGGTCCGCGTACACGCACCCGTTCTCCGTGACGTACACCGGGGGCAGGCCCGGGTACCGGTTGTGCAGGCCGACCAGGGCTTCCGTGAGGCCCTCCGGCTCGACCGGCCAGCCCATGCCCGTCCGCGGGACGTCCGGCAGCCGCGAAGTGTCCACGCCGACGTCGGCCACCGTCCGCAACGCCGGGTCCGGTTCGCGGTGCGGGGCGTCCGCGACGTGCAGGCGGTAGTAGTAGTTCACGCCCAGGTAGTCCAGCGGGGCGCCGATCGTCTCGAGGTCCTCGTCGCGGCGGAACGAGAAGTCCGAGACGCCGTCGAACATCGCCGACAGGCCCGGTGCGTAGCGGCCGCCGAACAGCGGGTCGGTGAACTGGCGGCGCAGCAGGGTGTCCTGCCGCGCGGCCGCCGCGGCGTCGGCGGCCGAGGACGACACCGGGACCGCGGGCGACTGGTTGAGGACGATGCCGAACTGGTGCGGCAGGGCGGCCCGCTCACACATCGCCCGCACCGCCAGGCCGTGGCCCAGCAGCAGGTGGTGGGCGGCCGCCAGCGCGCCGTGCCCCTCCCGGGCCCCCGGCGCGTGGCGGCCTTCGCCGTAACCCGCGACCGCGCACGGGTACGGCTCGTTCAGCGTCGTCCAGTGGTCGACGACGTCGCCGAGCTCCTCGTGCACCAGGGCCGCGTACTCGGCGAACCGGAACGCCGTGTCGCGGGACCGCCAGCCGCCCGCGTCCTCCAGGGCCTGGGGCAGGTCCCAGTGGTAGAGCGTCAGGAACGGCTCGATCCCCCGCTCCCGCAGCCCTTCCACGAGCTGCCGGTAGAAGCCGAGGCCCCGGCGCTCCAGGCGGTGCCCGTCCGGCTGGATCCGCGGCCAGGACACCGAAAACCGGTAGGAGTCGACGCCCAGGTCGGCGAGCAGGCCGAGGTCGGCGCGCCAGCGGTGGTAGTGGTCGGCCGCCGGCTCGCCGGTGTGGCCGCCGGCCACCGCGCCGGGAACCGCCGCGAACGTGTCCCAGATGGACGGTCCGCGCCCGTCGGCGCGGGTGGCGCCCTCGATCTGGAACGCCGAGGTGGCCACGCCCCAGCGGAAGGCAGGCGGGAAGCTGGAAGTCACGGTGAGCTCCGGGTGGGTCAGCCCTTGAGCGCGCCCTGCATGATGCCGCCGACGATCTGGCGGCCGAACAGCAGGAACACGATCAGGACGGGGACGGTGCCGATGGTGGCGGCGGTGAGCACGAGCGTGTAGTCGGTGGTGTAGCCGCTGGCCAGTGTGGACAGTGCGGTTTGGACGGTCGGGTTCTCCGGCACCAGCACCACCAGCGGCCAGAAGAAGTCGTTCCAGGCCTGCATGAAGGTGAACAGGCCGAGCACCGCCGCGGCCGGGCGGGCGGCGGGCAGGGCCACGTGCCAGAACAGCCGCAGCGAACCGCAGCCGTCCATCCGCCCCGCTTCCAGCAGCTCCAGCGGCAGCGCCCGCTCGAAGTACTGGCGCATGAAGAACACGCCGAACGCGGTGACCAGGCCGGGCACGATCACCGCCTGCAGCTGCCCGGCCCACCCGAAGTCGGCCATCATCATGTACAGCGGCACCACGCCCAGCTCGGTCGGGATCGCCTGGGTGGCGACCACGACGAGCAGCAGCGCGGTCCGCCCGCGGAACCGCATCTTGGCGAAGGCGAACCCGGCCAGCGTCGAGAACAGCACCACCGAGACGGTGATCGTGCCCGCGACGATCACCGAGTTGCCCAGCGCCAGCGCGAAGTCCGTCTGGTCGAAGACGCGGGCGATGTTCTCGAACAGGTGCCCGCCCGGCACCAGGACGGGCGGCACGCTCCCGACCGCCTCCGTCGTCTGCGAGGAGACGACGAACGACCAGTACACCGGGAACGCCGAGCCGGCCAGGATCGCGATCAGCGCGGCGTAGGTCCACGGGCTCGCGACCCGCCGGGCGATCCGCCGGGCCCGCCCGGGCGAGGCGGCCGGCGGCGCGGGGGCGGCCGGGGTCAGCACGGTGGTCATGTCCGCTCCTCAGTCCGTTTGGATGCGCCGGGTCACCAGGTACGACAGGCCCGCGACGAGCATCGTGGCCACGGCCAGGATCAGCGCGATCGCCGAGCTGTAGCCGAAGTCGTACTTGGTGAAGCCCTGTTCGTAGAGGTAGAGCGCGGCGGTCTGGAACTGCCGGTCCGACCCGCCGGTGGCGGCCGCGGCGCCGGGGTTGAACAGCAGCGGCTCGGCGAGCAGCCGCATGTTCCCGGTGGTCGCGATCACCGTGGAGAAGATGATCTGCGGCCGCAGCAGCGGCACCGTGATCCGCCAGAACTGCTGCCACCCCTTGGCGCCGTCGAGGGTGGCGGCCTCGTACAAGCTCGACGGGATCGCCTGCATCGACGCCAGGAAGATCAGGGCGTGGTAGCCGGTCCAGCGCCACACCACCATCGACGCGATGGCGGTGTGCGAGCTGGCCGTGCCGGCCTGCCAGTCGACCTGCCCGGCGCCGAACCAGCTCAGCACCCAGTTGATCAGCCCGAAGTCCCGGCCGAACAGCTGCGCGAAGATGATCGTCACCGCCGCCACCGAGGTGATGTTGGGCAGGATCATCCCCATCCGGAACATCGTCCGCCCGCGCAGCCGCCGGTTGAGCAGGTGCGCGATGCCGAGCGCGAACAGGATCTGCGGGATCGTGGTCAGCAGCCACAGGCTGACCGTGTTCCCCATCGCGTTCCAGAAGTACGGGTCGTGGAACAGCAGCTGCTCGTAGTTGCCGAGCCCGATGAACTGCGCGCCCTCGGCGTCGATCAGGTTCCGCTTCTGCAGCGACACGAACGCCGTGTACAGCAGCGGGAAGAGCCCGAAGACGCCGAAGATCAGGAAGTACGGGCTGATGAAGCCGAACGGCGACAGCTTGACGTCCCACTTCTGCCGCCGTTCGGCGAAGGTCAGCGGTCGCGCCATCACTTGATCTTCGCGACGTCACCGACCAGCTGCTGCCACGCCGCCGCGCCGTCCTGCTTGCCCTGCTCGACGCGCTGCATCGCGTTGCCGAACTCGGTCTGCACGTCGCCGGCCTTCGGGCCCTGGTACTGCGGGTTCAGCTTCTTCGCCGCGTCGGTGAACACCTTGCCGACGGGCGCGCCCGAGAAGAACGGGTTCGTGTAGCCGGTGATCTTCGGGTCGTCGTAGAGCGACGGCGCCGACGGCAGCAGGCCCTTGCTGGTGAAGACCTTCGCCTGCTGCTCGGGCGCGGTCAGCCAGGCGGCCAGCTCGGCGGCTTCCTTGGTGTGCTTGCCCTGCTTCGGCACGGTCAGGTACGAGCCGCCCCAGTTGCCGCCGCCACCCGGCACGGCCGCGACGTCCCACTTGCCCGCGGTGTCCGGGGCCTGGTCCTTGATCTTGGTCATCATCCACGCCGGGCAAGTGACGGTCGCGAACTGGCCCTGCGTGAAGCCGGTGTTCCACTGCGGCGTGCTGTAGAGCAGGCCCGCGCTCAGGTTCGCCTTGACCGCGTCGGCGACGAGGTCCCAGCCCTGGCGCAGCGCCGGGTTGCTGTCGACGATGATCTTGTCGCTCTGGTCGTAGTAGCCCTGCGGCGCCTGCCCGACGATCGCGTTGAGCACGGTCGGTCCGCCGTCCATGAACTTGACGCCGTTGGGCGCCTGGGCCTGGAAGCGCTTGCCCGTCTCGAAGAACGCCTGCCAGGTCGGCCAGAGCGCGGAGACGGCGTCCCGGTCCTCCGGCAGCCCGGCGGTCTTGAACATGTCACGGCGGTAGCAGATGGCCAGGCCGCCGACGTCGGTGCCGTAGCCGATCTGCTGCCCGCCCTTGGCCAGCGACGCGGCCCACTTCCAGCCCAGCCAGCGGTCCTTGAGCTTGTCGCCGCCGACGGTGTTGAGGTCGACGAACTTGTCCGGCGTCGCCTTGAACTGGGCGACGTACCCGGTGTCGATGGCCTCGACGTCCGCGGCGCCGGCACCGGTGGCCAGGTGCGCGGCGAGGTTCTTGTGGTGGTCTGAGTAGGCGGCGGTCCGCTCGGTGATCTCGATGTCCGGGTGCGCCGCCTGGTACTCCTTGATCAGGTCGGTGTAGCCGAAGTTGCCGAACAGGCCGAGGCTCAGCTTGACCTTGCCGCCGGCGGCACCGCTGTCCCCGCAGGCGCTCAGCGCGGTGAGCGCGACCAGGGTGGCACCCACCCCCGCGAGCAAGCGGATCCGGCGGTTTGTCGTTTTCGGGCGCATGAGATCTCCGTTGTTCTGCGGGCCGGTCGGAAAACGCGGGTCCCATGAGAGCGCTCCCAGCATGGCGCCGTCAAGTAACGAAATAATAACGTACCTCGGCATTTACGCAGTCCGAGGTCGTGTGCTACAGATGTAACCGGTTACAAGAACGGAGAACGCCATGGTCACCGCGCGCGAGGTCGCACAGCTCTGCGGGGTTTCCGTCGCCACCGTGTCGCGGGTGTTCAACCGCCCCGCCACGGTCAGCGCGACGACGCGCGAGCGCGTCGAACGCGTGGCGCGGGAGCTCGATTTCTCGCCGAACGAGTCGGCACGCGCGCTGTCGCGGCAGCAGTCGGCGATGGTCGGGCTGGTCTGGGACACCGATCACCGGCGACCCGGCTGGCGGCACCCGTTCCTGCAGGACCTGTTGCTGGGCCTCAAATCCGCGTTGAGCTCGCACGGCTACCACCTGCTGATGCTCGCGACGAGCGACGACGCCCGCGACCGCAACCCGGGCGTGTCGCTGGCCGACCCGGTCGGCTACGTGAGCATGACCCGCCGGCACCACCTGGCCGGGCTGGTGCTCATCGACAGCGGGACGGACGCCGACGCGTTCACCGCGTTCGCCCAGTCCGGGCTGCCGTGCGTCGCACTCGACGTCCCCCTGTCCGGACCGCGGGCCACCCACGTGACCTCGGACAACGCGGGCGGCGCGGCGGAAGCCGTCCGGCACCTGGCCGCCCTCGGGCACCGCCGGATCGCGACGATCACCGGTCCCCGCGGCAACGCGCCGGCCACGGCACGCACCGAGGGGTACCGGCGCGGGCTGGCCGACGCCGGGCTGCCGGTGTCGGAGGATCTCGTGATCGGCGGCGACTTCTACCGCGAGAGCGGCTTCGTCGGCATGCGGCGGCTGCTGGCCCGCAAGGAGCCGCCGACGGCGGTGTTCGCGGCCAGCGACGAGATGGCGGTCGGCGCGCTGCTGGCGGCCCGCGCGGCCGGGCTGCGCGTGCCGGCGGACCTGGCCGTGGTGGGGTTCGACGACATCGAGGTGGCGTCCCTGGTCGACCCGGCGCTGACGACGGTGGCCCAGGACAAGCCGGGCTTCGGCACGGCGGCGGCCGGCGCGCTGCTGGCGATGCTCGAGAACGCGACGGCACCGGAACCGGTGCTGCTGCCGACGAAGCTGGTGGTCCGCGACTCCTGCGGCTCCCGCCCGCCGCGCTGATTCCGCTCGTGGCCCTGGGTGCGTTCAACGCACCGAAGGCCACCTCGGGCGCGTCCAACGCGCCCATTGGCGCGCTCGAAGCCGGGCGCGCGCTAGGCGGTGATCTTCGCTTCCCAGTCGATGTGGTGCGAGTACAGCCAGCCGCTTTCTTCGCCGACGTCCTGGCCCGCGCTCGCCGCCACCAGCTTCTCCACCCGCTCGCGCCGCCGCGCCTCGTACGCGGCGAACGCCGACGCCGGGTCCGGGACGTCGCGCAGGCACTGCGCCAGGACGACGCTGTCCTCCAGCGCCATCGACGCGCCCTGGCCGGCGGCCGGGGACGCGGCGTGGGCGGCGTCCCCGGTGAGGACCATCTCGGGTGTCGACCACACCCGCGTCTCCGGGACGTCGTAGGAGTGGCCGCCGAAGACCTCGTCGCCGGTGGCGGCGATGATTTCCGCGCAGGGCAACGGGTCGCCGTCGAACGCCGCGTGCGCGAACTCGCGCCAGCCCGCCGGGGTGACCGCGGCGATCTCCTCGCGGGGCCGCTCGGCGTCCGGGATGCGGGCGAACCAGAAGGTCGCTCCGGCCGGGTCCGTGGTGAACCCGAAGGCCGCCCGGCTGCCGCGGATCATCCGGTAGATCCCCGGCGCCGCGGGCAGCCCGCCCGCGCGCGTGTAGCCGTACACGACGGTCAGCCCGGTGTAGCGGGGCTCGTCGGCGGCCGGGTCGATCAGCCGCCGGACGACCGAACGCACCCCGTCCGCGCCGACGAGGACGTCGCCGGTCGCGGTGGTGCCGTCGGTGAACTCCGCCGTGACGCCGCCGGCGCCCGGCGTCGCGCGCACCAGCCGGTGACCGCGCTCCAGCGGGACACCGCGGCGCGCGGCCTCGTCCTGCAGGACGCCGTAGAGCGCCGCTCGGGTCAGGGTGCGCGGCTCGTCGAGACCTTCGGTGTCGAACTCGCGCCGCCCGACGGTCTCCCCCGTCGGGGCGACGAGCTCCACACCGTAGGCGGCGAAGGACGCGTCGATCACGGGCCCGTCGGCGCCGATGGCGCGCAGGGCGTCCATGCCGTTGTGCATGATCGTGAGGAACGCGCCGATGTCGTCCCCACCCGCGGGGTAGGCCTCGAACACGACGGGTTCGTGCCCGGCGAGCTTCAGCGCCATCGCCGTGACCGTGCCGGCGATCCCGCCACCCGCGACCAGTACCCGCACTTCGCGCCCCCCTCGACTCCGCGTGCCGCCGTCGTCGACGTTACCGTGACGGCGGCACGCGGTGCCTACTTCTCCTTCGCACCACTGGTGGCGATGTCGCCGTTCAGGCCGCGCGGGTAGAAGCCACCCGAGGACACCTTGTCCGGGTTCAGGTAGGCGATGTTGAGCACGCGCTCCGCGGAGCGTCCGAACGCGATGCCGTTGGCGTCGGCCGGGACGAGGTTCGCCTTGCCGTCCTTGATGACGCCTTCGTCGTCGTCGGCCTTGCCGTCGAGACTGTCGCGGGCGTCGGACATCTTGTTGGTGATGTCGCCGAGGCCGCGCTCGAACAACGCCGACCGCACGATGCCCGCGTGGTACGCCTCGACCGCGAGGATGCCCGCCGCCGCGTCGAGGAACGTCTTGTTGTTCACCAGCGGCGCCGCGCCCTTGTAGGCCGACACGCCGACGTCCTCGAACAGGTAGGCGGCGAGCAGGAAGTTGTTCTCGCTGCCGAACGGGTCGAACGTCTGGCCCTGCTTGATCACCCCCGCGGCCTGCATGGCCGCGGTGAAGCTGTTCTGGAAGTCGATTTCCGGCTGCGCGACGGCCGCCTTGTCGAGCGCCTTGCGCAGGAAGGCCACGTGCGCGACCTCGTCGCCGGCGATCTCCTGGACGATCTGCTTGGTGTGTTCGCTCTTGAACTGCACCGCGTGCCCGCCGGAGACCTTGCCGAGGTTGCCGACCCCGTTGACGTACTTCTCGTTCAGCCCGTAGCCGTAGACGGCGAACGAGTACAGGTTCGCCTCGAGGTACTCGAGGTTCAGCGCGAAGTTCAGCACGGCGGCATCGCTCGCTGCCTCCTTGCCCTTGTCACCTCCCTGCGCACCGTACTGCTGCGTGGCACCAGCCGAGCCGAGGCCCAGCGACAGCGCCGTGCCGAGCGCACCGGCACCCGCGACGCCGAGCCCCGCCGCTCCCGCAGCCTTGAGGAAGCGGCGGCGGTCGGTCGCGTTCTCCGCGCTGCGCTCGATCAGCTGCTCTGTGTAGCGTTTTCCGAACACCGGGGGACGTCCTCTCGTGACGAGTTCGTCCACCTCACCCACCGGTCATACGTACCCCGGCGCCCCCCGGCTCGGTCAAAACGGGAAAAATTTTGATCGACTTCGGTTTTCCCAGGTCAGCCGCGTTGGGCGACGGCGAGCCGGACGCACACCGCCAGCGCGCGGACGGCCTCTTCGACCTCGGCGAGCTTCGGGAAGGTCGGCGCGATCCGGATCACGGCGTCGTCCGGGTCGTTGCCGTGCGGGTGGGTCGCCCCGGCGGGGGTCAGCGCGACACCGGCCTCCTTGGCCAGCCGCACGACCTCCTTCGCGGTGCCCTGGGGGACGGTCAGGGTGATGAAGTACCCGCCGGTCGGCTTCGTCCAGGACGCCAGGTCCGCCAGCTCCTCGGTGAGGATGCGGTCGACGGCCGCGAACTTCGGGCCGATGATCTCGGCGTGCTTGCGCATGTGGGCACGCACGCCGTCTTCGTCCTTGAGGAAGTGCGCGTGCCGCAGCTGGTTGACCTTGTCCGGGCCGATGGTGCGCTTGCCGGTGTTGCCGGTCCACCAGGCGAGGTTGGCCTCGGACGCGCCGAAGAAGCCGACGCCGGCCCCGGCGAGGGTGATCTTCGAGGTGGAGCCGAAGACGAAGACGCGGTCGGCGTGGCCGGCCTCGGTGGCCAGGGCCAGCAGGTCGGCCAGCTCCGGCTCGTCGTCGGTGAGGTGGTGCACGGCGTAGGCGTTGTCCCAGAAGATCCGGAAGTCCGGCGCCGCGGTGCGCATGGTGGCGAGCCGCTTCACCACGTCGTCACTGAACGTGACACCGGTGGGGTTGCTGTACTTGGGGACGCACCAGATGCCCTTGACGCTCGCGTCCTCGGCGACCAGCGTTTCGACGACGTCCATGTCGGGGCCCTCGTCGGTCATCGCGACTCCGACGAGCTCGATGCCGAAGCGCTGGGTGAGCGCGAAGTGGCGGTCGTAGCCCGGGACCGGGGCGAGGAACTTGACCTGCGGCTCGTCGGCCCAGCGGCGCTCGGCGCCGGGCAGCTTGCTCAGCAGGGCCTGGACGACGGCGTCGTGCATCAGCTCGAGGCTCGAGTTGCCGGCGGCGAGCAGCTGCCCGGCGGGCACCTGCAGCGCGGGGGCGAAGATGCGGCGCAGCTCCGGCAGGCCGTTGAGGCCGCCGTAGTTGCGGACGTCGGTGCCGTCCTCGGCCTTGAAGGTGCCGTCGCCCGGGAGGCCGAGCAGCGCGTTCGAGAGATCGAGCTGCTCGGGGGACGGCTTGCCGCGGGTGATGTCCAGGGAGAGGCCTCGGCCGACCAGGGCCGCGTAGTCGCTGCGGGCCGTGTCGACGTCGACGGAAGCAGTGGTCATGGCCTCAACGCTAAACCCGCCGTCGATACCATTTCGGGGCGGGTCCTGGCTAGGGTGGTTCGTGTGCAACTCGTCGTCCACGCCGACCAGCGCCAGTTCTCGGTGCGGGACTCCCGCTCCCGGTTGACGGGCAGCGGGTGGACTCCGGTCGCGGTGGAGTGTCACCGGATCGGGGTGGAGCCCGGCGGGCTCGCGATCGCCACGGCGCGGTCCGATCTGGTGGAGTCTTCGGTGACGCTGGCGCCCTCGCCGCCGGTCTTGGCGGCCGACGCCGAGCACGTGGTGGAAGCGGACCTTCCGGTTCCGAGCGGCCGGCTGGTCATTTCCGGGCCGGCCGACTACCCGTCGCAGGAGAAGTACTTTTCGGTGCTACCGGGGCTTTACCGGGCGCGGGTTTCGTACGTGCCGGCCGGCCCGCCGGCGGTCGACTGGAACGACCACGAGTACGGGGAGCACTACCGGTACGTGGTGGAGCTGTGGCCGGTGACCGAGCGGTCCGATGTGGAGGTTCTCCGCCAGGGCGCGACGGTGTGGGACGGTTGAGGATGTCCCGCGACTCGTTCGTCCCCGGCCTGGAACTGTCCCGCCGCTTCTACCACGAGGCGGTCCGGCCGGTGCTCGACGCGCGCTTCGGGGAGCTGTCCCACACGGCCGCGCGGATCGGCACCGGTTCGGAGGTCCTCGGCTTCGACACCGCTCGATCCGCCGATCACGAATGGGGACCGCGCCTGCAGCTGTTCCTGAGCCGCGACGACAGCGAGCGGTACGCCCAGGACGTCGTCTCGGCGCTGAGCGACGAGCTGCCCAAGACCTTCTACGGCTACCCCACCAACTTCGGGCCCACCGAGAACGAGCACGTGCGCCACATGGTGGTCACCGACGGACCGGTCTTCCACCGCGTCGACGTCACCAGCCTCGACGCCTGGCTGCCCCGGCACCTGGGATTCGATCCACGCCACGCCATCACCACGCTCGACTGGCTCGCGACCCCCACCCAGGCCCTCGCCGAGCTCACCGCCGGCGCGGTCTTCCACGACCGAACCGGTGAACTCACCACGGTTCGCTCCCACCTCGGCTGGTACCCGGAGCAGGTCTGGCGCTACCTCCTGGCCTGCCAGTGGCAGCGGCTCTCCCAGGAAGAGGCGTTCGTCGGACGGTGCGGAGAAGTCGGTGACGAACTCGGCTCGGCCGTCGTCGCCGGCCGCCTGGTCCGCGACCTCATGCGCCTGAGCCTGCTGATGCACCGCCGCTACCCGCCCTACGGCAAATGGCTCGGCAGCGCCTTCGCCCGGCTTCCGTTCGCGGCCACCGTTTCCCCGGCGCTGACCGCGGCACTCGCGGCCACCACCTGGCCCGAACGGGAAGACCACCTCGCGATGGCCTACACGGCCGTCGCCGAGCTGCACAACCGGCTCGGCCTGACCGAGCCGCTCGACCCCGCCACCCGCCCCTACCACGACCGGCCGTTCCAGGTGCTGCACGCGGACCGGTTCAGCCAGGCGCTCCTCGGCACCTTGACCGACCCCACACTTCGCGCGTGGCCGCGCACCGGGGCGGTCGACCAATTCTCCGACAACACCGATCTGCTCGGCGACCGCGCGGCGGCTCGCAGGGTCACCGCCGCACTGGCTCCCCCGGGTTCCGAGCCCGGCACCTGAGCGGATCAGAGCGCCGTCAGGGTCGCCAGTTTCCAGCGGCCGTCCACCCGCTTCGCCGTCACCGCCAGCTGGGCCACCGAGGACGTCGGCGCTCCGCCACCTTGAGCCACCGTCTGCTGGTCCAGGAACAACAACAGCGATGCGTCGTCGCCCCGCAACGACCGGACCCCGATCGCCCGGACCGTTGTCGTGCGGGTCAGCTTCTCCGCCGTCGCGCGGGTTCGGGCCGAAGCGAACTGGGCCTGGTACTGCCGGACCGCGTCGCCCGTCAGGACGTCCGAAGCCGCCCGCTCCGTGCGGGGGAGGTTCGCGTAGTCGTACGAAAACACCGCCTTCACCGCGGCACTGACCTGGGCCGAAACGTCGGAGGTGGCCGAGAGGTCCACCAAAGCCTGATTGTCGCCCGGGGACAGCGATGCCGCTTCGATGCCGAACCACGCCGTGCAGCCCAGGGCGAGGGCCACCACCAGAACCAGCACCCGGGTCATGAGCCCGCCGCCTGGACCCCGGCGATCTTCCAGCCGTCCGGGGACCGGGACACGTCCACCGTCAGCCGGTTCAAGCGCGGTGCCGCGGGGGCACCGCCCGTCGACACGCGGACGTCCAGTACCGCCAAGAGCCGCGCGGCCCCGCGAGAAGGGTCGATCTCCGTCACCGCCGCCTGGACCAAGGACGCCGTGGACACCGTGCGAGCCGTGGCGGCCCGGTCGATCTGCAGCTGGCGGTCGCCGGCCAGGTCCTTTCCGTACTGCCCCGTCGTCGCCGCGATCCAGCGGTCCACGTCCGCCGCCGCCGTGCGGTAGTCGATCGTGTTCAACGTGACCAGCTGGGGACCGGCCGCGGCCAGCACCGCGTCGCGCTCGCGGCCACGGGCGAACGAATCGTCGGCCGCCGCGCGCCACCAGGACCAGCCCGAGAACGCGGCAGCCAAGACCGACAAGACCGCCAACACGACCAGGAGACGCAGCTTCACGGCGCGCCCAGCAACCGGCCCAGCCCGCCCGCCGACGGCCCGGTGAGCAGGCTCAGCATCCCGGGCAGCTGCTGAGGAGCCGACGCGGCCTGCTGTTGCGGCGCGGCCGGGATCGCGGGCGGTTTCCCCGCGTAAGGCGCGTTCTGCGCCCCGCGCACCCCGGTCGGGCTGCCCGGCGGCTCGGCGCAGTAGGCGTTGACGTTGACCGGTGCTTCGGACTCGTCGTTCGCCGGACGCTGCTTCGTCCCCTCGTACCCCTTCGTGCACGAAGCCGGGTCGAAGAAGTTGAACACCACGCCCAGGTGACCGGTGCCGTCCGGGGACGTCGACGGCGAGAACGCCGAAATGATCGGGTACGCGACCAGCAGCTCTTCGATCGAGTCCTTCCGGGACGTCGTGATCTGCGCCGTGGTCAGCAGGTTGGCGAACAGCACCCCCAGATCGGTACCGGACGCGGCGAGCACGTCGCTGATCTGCCGGCTCAGCTGCGGTGCCTGCGCGATCACCCGCCGCAGGTCCGGATCGGACTTCTTGAGCTGCCCGGCGATCGTCTTCAAACCGGCAGCGAAGTCGGTGATGTTCGCCGCCTGGCGCTCCTGGGTGCCGAGCACGATCCGCGAGTTCGCCAGCAGCCCCTGCGTCTGCGGCACGTACTGCGCGGCCACCGCCGTCAACGACCCCGTGCTGTCCAGGAGCTGCTGCAGTTCCGGCCCCGCGCCCGCGAACGCGTTGTACGTCTCGTCGACGACCGTCCGCAGCGAATCCGGGTGCACGCTGGCGACGAGGTCGTCGAGGTGGGTGAGCACGGTGTCCGGCGACGGCGGCAGCGACGTCTTGTCCGCCGTGATCACCGAGCCGTCCGCCAGGAACGGGCCGCCGTTGTGTTGCGGCAGCAGGTCCACGAACTGCTCCCCCACCGCCGACCGGTTCGCCACCTGCGCGTGCGCGTCGGCCGGGATGTCCGGGGCGCCGGAGTCGATGTCGAGGGCGACGTCGACGCCGTGCTCGGTGAGCGTCATCGACGTCACCCGCCCGACCGTGACCCCGCGGTAGGCGACCTCGGAGTTGACGAAGATGCCGCCGGAGTCGGTCAGCTGCGCGGTGACGACGTAACCGCGGTTGCCGAAGAGCCGGTCCAGCCCGGCGTACCGGCCGCCGGCGTAGACGACCGAAACCACCGCGATGACGACGAACGCGAACAGCTGGATCCGGATCTTGCGGGTCACCGGCCGCCCCCGATCAGGCCGAGGAGCCCGCCCAGGAGGCCGGGGCCGGCCGCCGGCGGGACCGAACCCAGGTCGGGCAGCGGCAGCGGCGGCGCGACCGGGGTCTCCTGCCCGCCGATCCCCTGCGGCAGGGCGATCGGCGGCTGCGACGAGTTCGTGAAGTTCGAGATCAGCGTGTCGAGGTCGAGGTTCACGTTCGCCTCGACGTTCGCGTAGTCGCCCTTGATCACGTTGCCCGCGTAGTCCGGGAACGGGTAGGTGAGCAGGATCTGCAGCGCGTTCGGCAGGTTCTGGCCGGCCTCGCCGAGTTTCGCCAGCGTCGGCTGCAGGGCCTTGAGGTTCGCGACGAGCTGGTCGCGGCTCTTCGTCACGGTGTCCACCGCGACGCCGGACAACGTGGTGAGCGCGTTCAGCATGCCCACGAGCTGGTCGCGCTGGTCGGTGACGACCTTCAGGCCCGGTGCGAGGTTGTCCAGCGCGTTCGTCAGGTTCTGCGTCTGGCCCGTCAAGGTGTGCGACAGCTTCGCGAGACCGTCGATCGCGCGGAGGATCTCGGTCTTGTGCCCGTCGAGCTGGGTCGCCAGCTCGTCCACCCGGGACAGCAGCGCGCGGATCTCCGGCTCGTTGCCCGACAGAGCGTCGTTGAGCTCGTGGCTGATCTTCTGGATCTGCTCGACGCCGCCGCCGTTGAGCAGCAGCGAAAGCGCGCCGAGCACCTCCTCGACCTCGGGGTTGCGGTTGGTGCGCCCGAGCGGGATCTGCCCGCCGTCGGCGAGCTTCCCCGACGCCGGCTCGGCCGTGGGCACGCTCAGCTCGACGAACTTCTCGCCCAGGAGACTCGACTGCTTCAGCTCGGCGCGGGCGTTGGCGGGCAGCGCGATGTCGCCGTTGACCGTCATCGACACCAGCGCCGACCGCGTGTCCGGCGTCAGCGTGATCTTGTCGACGCGCCCGACCGCGACGTCGTTGACCTTGACGCTGGATTGCGGCACCAGGTCGAGCACGTCGGTGAACAGCGCGGTGACGTGGTACGGGTGGTCGCCGACGTCGGCCCCGCCCGGCAGCGGCGTGCCGTAGAGGCCGTTGAACCCGCCGTCGCTGCAGCCGGCCAGCACGAGCACCCCGGCGAGCGCGCCGGCGATCCGACGGCGCCCCTTCACTTCGCACCCCCCGAGAGCTGCTGCATCACGTCGACGAGCGGGAGCGGCAACGGTGGGAGTTCGCCGTTCTGCAGGGAGTTGAGCACCTGCGGGATCGTCGGCAGCTTCAGCGCGCCGTCGAGGATCGGGGCCAGCTGCTTGCAGATGTTCCCCAGGGTGTCGGGGATTTCCTTCGGCGTACCCGCGCTGATGAGCCGGCACACGGTGAGGATCGGCGGGTTGGTCAGCTCGTTGAGGTTGTCGCGGACGGCGATGGTGCCCGACGCCGCGTCGTAGGAGTTGATGAAGTTCGTGGCGCCGGTCGGCGCGATGTCGAGCACCTCGGCGAGCGCGGCGCGCTGGTCGACCAGCACCTTCGACAGCGACGCCAGTTTGTCCACATTGGATTCCAGCGCCGTCTTGTTGTCGTTGACGAACTGCTGGACGTCGCCGAGCGCGCCGCCGAGCGACTGCAGCGCCGCGCCGACGTCGTTCGAATCGGCGGCGAGGAACCGGCTGACGTCGGCGACGCGGCCGTAGAACTCGTTGAGCTGCTGGTCGCTCTGCGCCAGGGCACCGGTGAAGGAGTTCAGGTTCTGCACGGTCGAGAACAGGTCGTCCTTCGAGCCGTCGAGGGTCTTGGCGAGCTCGGCCAGCTGCCCGACGGTCGAGTTCAGCGAAGCACCGTTGCCCTTCAGCGTGTTCGCGGCGGTGTCGAGCACGCCGGACAGCGCGCCATCGGAGTTGGCGCCGTTCGGGCCCAGCGCCGTCGACAGCTTGTCGAGGCTCGAGTACAGGTCGTCCAGCTCGACCGGAGTCGCAGTCCGGTCTTTCGCGAGAACCGTGCCCGAAGCGAGGACAGGTCCGCTGTCGTAGGCCGGAGTCAGCTGGACGTACCGGTCGCTGACCAGGCTCGGCGCGACGACGACGGCACCGACGCCGGCCGGCAGCGGCACGTCGTCGACCCGCATGTCCACGCGGACCGCGTCACCCTCGGGCGTGACGTCGGTGACCTCGCCGACCGGCACGCCGAGCACCCGCACCGACGAACCGGCGTACAGCCCGACGGTCTTGCCGAAGTACGCGGAAAGCTTGGTGCCGTTCGAAGACCGGAACACCAGGTAGAGCCCGGCGGTGACGATCAGCGCGAGGATGCAGGCGAACGCCAGCCAGGTCACCAGGCTGCGGCCGCGGGACGTGTGGATGGTCATCGGCGGCCCACCCCCTGGTTCGGCGCCGCGATCGGCGGGGTGCAGCCTTCGGGGTTGATGTGCAGCCCGCCCACGGTGATCGTCGGCGGCAGCAGCCCGCACAGGTAGCCCTCGAACCAGCGGCCGTTGCCGGTGGCGTTCGCGCCGACGCGGGCGAACGGCGCCATCAGCTGCAGGCTCTTGTCGAGGTTGCCCTGGTTGCGCTGCAGGATGTCGGTCACCTTCCCGAGCTTCTCCAGCGTCGGCTTGAGCTGCTCGCGGTTGTCCTGGACGAGCCCGGTGAGCTGGGCCGACAGCTGCTGCGTCCCGACGAGCAGCGCGTTGATCGCTTTCTTGCGGTTCTGCAGCTCGGTGAGCAGCAGGTTGCCGTCGCTGATCACGCGCTGCAGCTGGGCGTTGCGGTCGGACAGCGTCTTCGAGACCTGGCTCGTGTTGGCCAGCAACGTGTGCAGATCACCGTCGCGTGAGGACACTGTCTTCGCCAGCGACGACAGCCCGTTCAGCGTGTCCTTGAGGTACTGCGGGCTGTCCTTGAGGCTGTCGGACAACGCGTTGAAGCTGTCGGCGAGCTGTTTCGTGTCGATGTCCCCGACCGTCGTCGAGAGCTGCTCGAAGGCGTCCTGCAGCTGGAATGGCGTGCGCGTGCGGGCCTGCGGGATGGTGTCGTCCGGCTCCTGCGCGCCGCCGCCCTTCGGGTCGAGGGCGAGGTACTTCTCCCCCAGCAGCGTCTTGATCTCGATCGACGCCGTCGTCGCGTCGCCGACCCGGACGTCCTTGACGCGGAACTTGACCAGGACCTGCTTGCCCGCCAGCTTCACCGACGACACCGTGCCGACCTTGACGCCGGCGACCTCGACCTCGTTGTCCGCCGCCAGCCCGGCGGACTCGCCGAAGTACGCCGAATACGTGGTGCCGTTGCCGAAGAACGGCAGCTGGTCGGAGAAGTACGTGGTGGCCGTGACGAGCACGATCAGCACGAGCGCGACCGCACCGACCATGGCCTGGTTGCGTTCCTTCAGCGGCTTCACGGACCACACCTCTCCGCCCGCTGCGTACCGGGAATGGGGATGATCGGCAGGGTGATGTCGAGCGAGGAAATGCCGATGGTGCCGGTGATCCCGCACAGGTAGTAGTTGAACCAGCTGCCGTAGCTCAACGTCCGGGTGAACTTCTGCAGGTTGCCCGGCAGCACCTCGAGGAGGTGGTTGAGCAGCTCGCCGGAGTCGCCGAGGTTCTGCGACAGCACGCCGAGCTGAGCCACGTCGTCCTTCAACGCCGGGCGGGCGTCGGCGAGCAGGCCCGTCGTGGACACCGCGAGGTCGCCGAGCGCGCTGACCGCGTCGCCGATCGGCTTGCGCTGCTCGGCCAGCCCGCTGACCAGCTTCTGCGTCTGCTCGATGAGGTCGCCGAGCTGCGAGCCGTGGGCGTTGACCGTGCCGAGCACGGTGTTGAGGTTCGCGATGACCTGGCCGATCACCTGGTCCTTGCTCGCGATCGCCGTCGTCAGGGACGCGGTGTGCCGCAGCAGGCTGGTGATCGTGCCGCCCTCGCCCTGGAAGACGCTGATGATTTCGGCCGAGAGCTGGTTGACGTCCTTCGGGCTCAGCGCCTTGAACAGCGGCTTGAAGCCGTTGAACAGCACAGTGAGGTTCAACGCGGGTTTCGTGCGCTCCGGCGGGATCGTGCCGCCTTCGGGCAACGCCTTGTCCCCGGGGACGTCGGTGCCGAGCGCGAGGTAGCGCTGGCCGACCAGGTTGCGGTACTTGATCGTCGCGGTCACCGTCTCCGGCAGCCGGTAGGCGTGCTCGACGTCGAACCGCACCTCGGCGAGGTTCCGCTCGCCCTCGACCACTTCGATCGTGTCGACCTGGCCGACCTTGACGCCGGCGATGCGGACGTCGTCGCCTTCCTTGAGCCCGGACGCGTCGGTGAACTTCGCGAGATACCCCGACGTCTCGCCGAAGTTGGTGTTCGCGATGGTGGCCGCGAGGATCCCGGTGAACAGCACGGTGACGACGGCGAACACCGCGAGTTTGATCAGGGACGGGACGAAACTCCTCACTTCAGCTCCACCTCCGCCCCGCGGTAGAGCGGCCCGACGAGCAGGCCGGCCCAACCGGGCACGTTCCCGGGCGAAGTGCCGAGCGCGGGTGACGCGAGCAGGTCGATCAGGTCGTTCTCGTAGGCCGAGCCGACGATCGTGCCGTCCCCGCCGACGGCCCCGCCGCCCGCGGTGATCGGGCCGGGCAGCTTCTCGGGCGGGTTCTTCGGCGGCGCCGGCTTGCTGGAGCCGTCCTTGATGGCGCCGTCGGGCGGGTACTGCGGCCAGACTCCGGGCTTCGGCACGGTCGGGTAGCAGCGCGGGCCGCGCTTGTCCTCGTACTTCGGTTCGTCGACGCCGGGGAGGTACTTGCCGCGGCTGGCGGCGAACTCGATGGTCACCCGGCTGACCTCGGGGTGCGCGGTGCCCTTGCCGAACGCCAGTTCCGCCCGCGGCACCGACTCGGCGAGCTGCCGCATCAGGCACGGGTACTCGGGCGCGTACTTGGCGAGGACATCCAGTGTTGGCTGGATCGCGGTCGTGAGCCGGATCAGGTTGTCCTTGTTGACCTGCAGGAAATTCGTGAGATCGACCGAAGCCGCGGTGACCGTGGCGTAGAGGTCGGCCAGCTGCGCGCGCTGGTCGACGATCGTCCGGCTAGTGGTCGTCAGGTCGGACAGGGCCTGCAGCAGGTCCGGCGCCGCCTTGTCGTAGGTGTTCGCGACGTTGGCGAGCCCGGTGATGTCGGCCTTGACGTCGGGCAGCGACGGGTTGAGCTTGCCGAGGTAGTCCGACAGCCCGGCCAGGGTCTCGCCGAGCTGCTTGCCGCGGCCGTCGAGCGCGGTCGCCACCGCGGTGAGCGTACTCGACAGCTTCTCCGGCTGGACGGCCTGCAGCAGCGGCATCACGTCGTCGAGGACCTTCTGCAGCTCGATCGCGGCGCTGCTGCGGTCCTGCGGGATGACGTCGCCCGCTTTGATCGGGCGTTCCTTCTTCTCCGGCAGCTGCAGGGCGACGTACCGCTCGCCGAAGAGCGTCTTCGGCAGCAGCCGCGCGGACACGTTCGCCGGGATGACGGCCGTCTTGTCCGGGTCGAGGGCCAGCTCCAGCTCGGCGTGGTCGCCCTTCGCCAGCACCGACCGGACCTCGCCGACGAGCATGCCGCGGACCTTGACGTCGCCGCCGGTGCGCAGCTGGCTGCCGACGCGGTCGGTTTCGAGCTTCACCAGCGTCACCGGCGTGAACGCCTTGTGGTAGACGGCGAGGGTGAGCGCGATGAACAGGGCGGCGACGAGCAGGAAGACGAGCCCCAGCACCTGGTACCGGAGCCGCTGCCAGAGCTCGCGCCTCATCCCGAAATCCTCACCGTGGTGTTCGCGCCCCAGATCGCCAGGGACAGGAAGAAGTCCAGCACCGAGATCAGCACGATCGACGTCCGCACCGCGCGGCCGACCGCGATGCCGACGCCGGCCGGGCCGCCGCCGGCGTTGAAGCCGTAGTAACAATGGGACAGGATCACGAGCACGCTGAACACGATCACCTTCCCGAACGACCAGAGGACGTCGCCGGGTGGCAAGAAGAGCGTGAAGTAGTGGTCGTAGGTGCCCGCGGACTGGCCGTAGAGCCAGATGGTGATCTGCCGCGACGCGAGGTAGCTCGAGAGCAGGCCGACGGCGTACAGCGGGATCACCGCGGCGACCCCGGCGAGCACGCGGGTCGTCACCAGGTACGGCATGCTCGGCACGCCCATGACTTCCAGCGCGTCGATCTCCTCGGAGATCCGCATCGCGCCGAGCTGGGCGGTGAAGCCGCAGCCGACGGTCGCCGACAGCGCCAGCCCGGCCGACAGGGGCGCGACTTCGCGGGTGTTGAAGTAGGCGGAGATGAACCCGGTGAGCGCGGCCGTGCCGAGCTGGTTCAGTGCCGAGTAGCCCTGCAGGCCGACGATGAGCCCGGTGAACAGCGTCATCCCGATCATCACGCCGAGCGTGCCGCCGATGACCGCGAGGCCGCCGGTGCCGAAGCAGACCTCGGTGAGCAGCCGCAGCGTCTCCCGGCTGTAGCGGCGGATGGTGCGCGGCGACCAGGCGAGCGCTTTCGCGGCGAACGCCAGCTGCTTGCCGAGCCCCTCCAGGCTCTGACCCGGGCGCGCGATGTACTCGAGCGTCCGGTCGGCGTCCAGGGGTTCGGCGGTCATCACATCGCCTTCGGCGGGACGATCCGCAGGTAGATCGCGGTGAGCACGACGTTGATCAGGAACAGCAGCAGGAACGTGATCACGACGGCCTGGTTGACGGCGTCGCCGACGCCCTTCGGGCCGCCCGCCGGGTTCAGCCCGCGGAACGCGGCGACGACCCCGGCGACGAAGCCGTACAGCAGCGCCTTGATCTCGCTGACCCACAGGTCCGGCACCTGGGCGAGGGCGTTGAAGCTGGCCAGGTACGCGCCGGGGGTGCCGCCCTGCAGGACGACGTTGAAGAAGTAGCCGCCGAGGACGCCGACCACGCTGACCAAGCCGTTCAGCAGCACCGAAACGACCATCGCGGCGAGCACCCGCGGCACGATGAGCCGCTGGATCGGGTTGACGCCGAGGACTTCCATGGCGTCGATCTCTTCGCGGATCTTGCGCGCGCCGATGTCCGCGCAGACCGCGCTGCCGCCGGCGCCCGCGACGAGCAGCGCGGTGATCAGCGGGCTGGCCTGCTGCACGATGGCCAGGGCGCTGGCCGCGCCGGTGAACGACTGGGCGCCGATCTGCGCGGTGAGCGAGCCGAGCTGCAGCGCGATCACCGCGCCGAACGGGATGGCGACCAGGGCCGTCGGGAGGATCGTGACGCTGGCGAAGAACCAGCACTGCTGGATCCACTCGCGGGCCTGGAAGGGTCGCTTGAAGATCGCGCGCAGGACTTCCCAGGAGAGCGTCGCGAGCCGGCCGACCTGGGTCAGGGCCGCGGTTCCCGGGAGCGTGCCAGTGCCTCCGCTCACCACACCTCCCAGTAGATCGCCGTTGACCTCCGGGTGAGGCTTATTCAGCCGTCGCCCGGCGCACCACTCTGCTGCTTATCAGCCTGTCTCAGCGCGGGGCACGCCGGGCTAGCCCGAATAAGCCTCAAGTCTTCTCCACACCCGGTTACCGCTTTTCGTTAGCGGTGTTCACTCAAACTCTTCGGCAGTTCTCCTTCAGAAGTTGAGGGCGTGCGTCGCCGTCGCCCCGCCGTCCGCGACGAACTCGGCGCCCGTGCAGTACGCGCTCTCGTCGCTGGCCAGGAACAGCACCAGCTTGGCGATGTCTTCGGGCTGCCCGACCCGCCGCAGGGCGACCTTCTTCCCCACGTACGACATGTCGACTTTCTGCCCGCCCACCGCGGTCTCGACCATCTTGGTGTCGATCGCCCCGGGGTGCACCGAGTTGACGCGGATGTGCTTCTTGCCGAGCTCCATCGCCGCGACCTTGGTCATCCCGCGGATCGCGAACTTGCTCGCGGTGTAGGCGACGAGGTAGGGCATCCCGGCCAGACCCTCCACAGAGGACACGTTGACGATGGAGCCACCGCCGGCGGCGGTCATCGGTTCAACGACCGAGCGCATCCCGAGAAACGCCCCGATCTGGTTCACCCGGATCACGCGTTCGTAATCGGCCAGCGTCGTCTGCGCGAGCTCCGAGAAGTGCAGGATGCCGGCGTTGTTGACCAGCACGTTCGGCGTGCCGAACTCCGTGGTCGCGCGCTCGACGGCGGCGGTCCAGCCGTCCTCGTCGCCGACGTCGAGGTGCTGGTAGACGGCCTGCTCGCCGAGGTCGGCGGCCAGCTGCTTGCCCTCGTCGTCGAGGATGTCGGCGATCACCACCTTGGCACCTTCGGCGACGAACGCGCGGGCGGCGGCCTCGCCCTGCCCGCGCGCGGCGCCGGTGATCAGGGCGATCTTCCCGTCCAGCCTCATGACTCTCCCAGGATCTCGGTGGCGGCGAACATCCGGCCGGGGTCGCGGTCGGCGAAGTAGGTGGTGAGAGACGTCTCGAGCTCGTCGAGCTTCCAGCGCTGCTCGATCCTCGGGGCCTCGACCAGCGCGACCGTGCCGCCGTGCACGACGAACACCTGGCCGTTGACGTGCTCGGCCGCGGGCGAAGCGAGGTAGGCGACGAAGGGGGCGACGTGCTCGACCGAGAGCGGATCGGCGCCGTCGGCAGGAGCGGCGCCGAACACGCCCTCGGTCATCGCCGTCCGCGCGCGAGGGCAGATCGCGTTGGCGCGGACGCCGTACTTGGCCAGGCCGCGGGCGGCCGACATGGTGAGCGCGGTGATGCCCGCCTTCGCCGCCGCGTAGTTGGGCTGGCCCGGCGAGCCGATGAGGAACGCCTCGGACGCGGTGTTGACCAGCCGCCCGTACACCGGCGCGCCGTCCGCTTTGGACTTGTCGCGCCAGTGCTTCGCGGCGTTGCGCGACAACAGGAAGTGGCCGCGCAGGTGCACGCGCAGCACGGTGTCCCAGTCGTCGTCGGACATCGAGAACAGCATCTTGTCGCGCAGCACGCCCGCGTTGTTGACCACGATGTCGAGCCCGCCGAGGTCGAGTGCGGCCTCGGTGAGCGCGTCGGCCGTGGCCCGTTCGCCGACGTCGCCCGCGACCGCGACGGCCTTGCCGCCGGCCGCCTCGATCTCGGCGACGACGTCCTTCGGCTCGCCGATGTCGTTGACGACGACCGTGGCACCCTGGGCGGCGAGCGCGAGCGCTTCGGCCCGGCCCAGTCCCGCGGCAGCGCCCGTGACGATCGCCGTCCTGCCGGTCAAGCTCACCGCGGACCTCCTCGTCGAGTCCTGGATGTCGCGCCTACAGTAGAATCTGTTCTCGTTCAGGGCAAGCCCTGAGTGAACAGTGCTAACTGGCGATGAACAGCGCGTTCTTGGGGCAGCCCTTGACCGCACTCGCAACACGTTCTACCTGGTCGGCCGGCACCGGGCCCGGCTGGATCACCAGTTCTTCCTCGTCATCGAGGTCGAAGACGTCCGGGGCGAGCCCCACGCACACCGCGTTCGCCTCGCACAGCTGCCGGTCGACGCCGATCTCCATGCTTCCTCCGCCGCTCGAGCCCTGGTACAACTAGAACAGGTTCTACTGTAACGCCGGGAGCCGGTACGGCACCACAACGAGCCGGACCGGGTGGAGGTGACGGGTGCGGATCGACTACACGCTCCAGCAGCGCGCGCTGGCGGCCGAGCTTCGGGAGTACTTCGCCGAGCTGATGACGCCCGAACGGCGTGCGGGCCTCCGCTCGGGCGGCGGCGAGTACGGCGATGGCCTGGCGTACAAGGAGATCGTGCGGCAGCTGGGCAAGGACGGCTGGCTCGCGCTGGGCTGGCCGAAGGAGTACGGCGGCCAGGCCCGGTCGATGCTCGACCAGCTCGTCTTCACCGACGAAGCGGCCGTCGCCGGGGTGCCGGTCCCGTTCCTCACGGTCAACACCGTGGGCCCGACGATCATGCGTTACGGCACCGAAGAACAGAAGGCGTTCTACCTGCCGAAGATCGCCGCGGGCGAGCTGCACTTCTCGATCGGCTACTCCGAGCCGGAGGCCGGCACCGACCTGGCGTCGCTGCGGACGCGCGCCGAGCGCGACGGCGACGAGTACGTCGTCACCGGCCAGAAGATGTGGACCAGCCTGATCGAGTACGCCGACTACGTCTGGCTCGCGGTCCGGACCGATCCGGATGCGAAGAAGCACCGCGGGCTGTCGATCCTCATCGTGCCGACGTCCGCCGACGGCTTTTCCTGGACCAAGGTGCACACCGTGGCCGGCGCGGGCACCAGCGCGACGTACTACGACAGCGTGCGCGTGCCGGTGTCGGCGCGCGTCGCCGAGGAGAACGCGGGCTGGCCGCTGATCACCAACCAGCTCAACCACGAGCGCGTCGCGCTGACGTCGTCGGCGCCGATCCGCAAGGCCCTGGCCGACGTCACGGCGTGGGCCAAGGAGACCGGGGTCATCGACCACGAATGGGTGCGGGTGCACCTCGCGCGGGTGCACGCGGGTGCGGAGTACCTGAAGCTGCGGAACTGGCGGATCGCCTGGGCGGCCGCGGCCAGCGAGCTCGGCCCGGCCGAGGCGTCGGCGACGAAGGTGTTCGGCACGGAGTTCGCGATCGAGGCCTACCGGCTGCTGATGGAGGTGCTCGGCGCGGCCGCCGTCGTCCGCGAAGGCTCGCCGGGGGCGCTGCTGGCCGGGCGGATCGAGCGGCTGCACCGGTCGGCGCTGATCCTCACCTTCGGCGGCGGCACCAACGAGATCCAGCGGGACATGATCGCCGCCACCGCCCTCGGCCTGCCCGTCACGCGCTAGGAGCGACCATGGACTTCACCCCTTCCGAAGCGTCGGCCGACCTCGCCGCGCTGACCCGGCGGCTGCTGGCCGACAAGGCCACCCACGACCCGCACGGCACCGGCGGCTTCGACACGGTGGCGTGGACGGCGCTGGGCCAGGCTGGCGTGCTGGACGCGGCGCTCCCGTCGTCGCTCGGGGGCGGCGGGTTCGGGCTGCTCGAGCAGTGCGCGGTGCTGACCGAGATCGGCCGCGCGGTGGCGGCGGTCCCCTATCTCTCGTCGATCACGATGGCGGCGTCGGCGGTGGCGGAGTTCGGGCCGCCCGAGCTGGTCGACCGCTGGGTGCTGCCGGTGCTGCGCGGCGAGCGCGTCCTGGCCGTGGCCCTGTCCGGGTTCACGGCGTCGGACGGCCGGGTGTCCGGTGCGCAGACGGCGGTGCCGTTCGCGGCGTTCGCGCACGGGTTCCTGGTCGCCGCCGCGGACGAGGTCTTCCTGGTCGACGCGGCCGCGGCCGGGGTCTCGGTGCGGCCGCAGCAGACGGTCGACCACGCGGACGCCGGCCTGGTGGAGCTGGCCGACGTGCCCGGGGTGTCGCTGGGCGACATCGGCGAGTGGCTGCGCCTTCGCGGGACGGTCGGGGTGTGCGCCCAGCAGCTCGGCGTGGTCGAGCGGGCGCTTGAGCTGACGGCGGCGTACGCGGCCGAGCGGAAGCAGTTCGACCACGTGATCGGCGGGTTCCAGGCGGTCCGCCAGCGGCTGGCGGACGCGTACCTGGACGTCGAAGCGGTTCGCCTGACGACGCAGCAGGCGGCGTGGCAGCTGACCGCGGACGTCCCGGACGTCTCGGCTGCGGTGGCGACGGCGAAGTTCTGGGCGGCGGAAGCGGGCCACCGGGTGGCCCACACGGCGGTGCACGTCCACGGCGGCGTCGGCATCGACGTGGATCACGTGGTGCACCGCTACTTCGCGGCGGCGAAGCGCCTGGAGTTCCAGCTCGGCGCGGCCACCCACCAGCTCCTCGCCCTGGGCGACCTCCTCGCGCGCCCCAGCTAGCTCGCCGCGTAGGTCCAGAACTCCTTCATCAGCGGGGTGGGCTCGGGGCTGGTCAGCTCGACCTGGGTCAGCAGCACCGAGACCGTGCCCGTCGCCGGGATCAGGTGCAGCGCCGTTCCCGCGCCGCCGACCCAGCCGAAGCGGCCCGGGACCTCCCAGGGTTCCTTCGCGTCGACATCGACCGAGCCGCCGAAGCCCCAGCCCTGGCCGTGCAGGAACGGCCGGCCCGCGGACCGCTGGGCCGGCGTCAGGTGGTCGGTGGTCATCCGGTGGACCGACTCCGGCGTCAGCAGGCGGTGGCTGCCCGCCGTGCCCTCGTCGCGCAGGAACCGCGCGAAGGCCAGCAGGTCGTCGGCCGTCGAGACGAGCCCGCCGGCCCCGGACGGGAACGGCGGCGGCGCGCTCCACCGGCCCTCGGGCGAGTCGATCAGCCGCAGTCCCCCTTCGCCGCGGCGGTAGGCGCTGGTGAACCGCCCGAGCGCCGCGGTCGGCACGGTGAACCCGGTGTCGGCCATGCCGAGCGGCTCGAACAACCGCTCCGCCAGGAACTCCGGCAGCGGGCGGCCGGCGACCCGGGCGATCAGCACGCCCTGCAGGTCCGAGCCGGTGTCGTAGAGCCACGCCTCCCCGGGCTGGTGCAGCAGCGGCACCTGCGCCAGCGCCGCCAGCCACTCGTCCGGCGACAGCGCCCGCGGGGACGCCGCCGGGTGGCCCAGCACCTGCAGGAGCAGGTCGACCGCGGGCAGCGTCATGTCCTCGGCGAGGCCGTACCCGCAGCGGAAGGTGAGCAGGTCGGCCACCGTGATCGGGCGGGCGGCCGGCACGACGTCGTCGACCGGGCCGTCCGGCGTCCGGACGACCACCGGCGAAGCCAGCTCCGGCAGCCACCGCGAGATCGGGTCGTCCAGGGTCAGCTCGCCGTCGTCGACGAGCAGCAGGGTCGCCGCGGCCACGATCGGCTTGGTCAGCGACGCGATGCGGAACAGCGAGTCGCGCGCCATCGGCACGGTGCCCCCGGCGTCGGCCGAGCCGGCGGCCGCGGCTTCGACCTGCTCGCCGCGGGCCACGAGCGCCACCGCGCCCGGCAGGTCGCCGAGGTGGCGGGTCAGCAGTTCGGTCAGCGAGGCCATGTCGGAACCTTAGACCTGGTCTCAAAACTCGGCGTGTCGCTAGGTGAACCAACGGCCCGCCCGTGGCTCCGCACCGCCCGCCTGTGGGGCCCGGCCTGACGGACCGGAGGTCTGTCAGAGAGACTGGGGGCCATTGCCCGCCCTCTCGACCTGGAGCCTTTGATGCCGCAAGGGACCGTCCGTTGGTTCGACGCCGAACGGGGTTTCGGCTTCCTCGCGCCCGAGGACGGCTCGCCGGACGTGTTCGTGCACGCCTCCGAGATCGTCGGGGACAGCGGCGCGAAAATGCTCCGCGAGGGTCAGGCCGTCGTGTTCGAGGTCGGCGAGAACGACCGCGGGCCCCAGGCGCTGCACGTTCGCGTCACCGCCGATGCGGCCACCGGCAGCGCCGTGGGCCTGCTCGGCACCATCAACTGGTACGAGCCGGGCAAGGGGTACGGCTTCGCGTCGCCGGACGGCGGCGGCGCCGACATCTTCGTGCACAGCTCCGCCATCGTGACCGGCGGCGTGGTCACCGAGGGGCAGCGGGTGGCCTTCCTGATCGTCGAAGGCGAGCGCGGCCCGCAGGCCGGGCACGTGATCCCGCTGGGAGCAGGGGCCGGCTCACCCGCTGCGGCTGGTATCGCGGACGGTGCCGACGGCACGGTGGCCTGGTACGACGAGGACAAGGGCTTCGGCTTCATCAACCCCGACTCCGGCGCCGGGGACGTCTTCGTTCACGCCCGGGCCTTGGCCGAGGGGCTGACGTGGCTCGCGGAGGGCGATCGCGTCGCCTACGAGGTGGCTAGTGGAGACAAGGGCCCGCAGGCCCGCGACGTGCACCTGGTCCGGGGCGCCGAGCCCCAGACGGCGCCGCAGCGGTCGGCACCTGCCGCGGCCGCAGGGCCGGCGGCGCGGGACGTGCCCGTACGAGGCGGCGAGGGCGTCGTCGCGCGCTACGACGGCGACCGCGGCTTCGGCTTCATCACCCCGGACGCAGGCGGCGACGATCTCTTCGCCCACGCGTCCGTGATCATGGGGTCGGAGCCGCTGCAGAAGGGTGACCGGGTCCGGTACACGGTGCGTCAGAGCGACCGGGGCCCGCAGGCCGACCGCATCGAACGCCTCTGAAGAGGCGGCCCCACCGATGGCTGATCACTTCCCGACGAGAGTGCTCGTTCATCCCCCGTCGATGGTGCCGTCAGCAACGCGGCGTTCGTAGCGCAGCCCGAGGCGTTTGAACCGCAGCAGCCAGGAGATGGTGCGTTCGACGACCCAGCGGACCCGGCCGAGGCGGGACTTGCCCTCAATCCCGCGCCGGGCGATACGGACCTTGATACCGCGGCGGGTCAGGTAGCGGCGGTAGTCGTAGCCCTTGTCGGCGTGCAGCTTGTCCGGTCGGCATCGTGGCCGGCCCGCCCGGCCGTGGTGGCCGCGCACGGTCGGGTTCGTGTCCAGCAGCGGCTCGAACAGCATGCTGTCATGGGTGTTTGCCGCCGACAACATGATGTGCAGCGGTAGCCCGTTCGCGTCGCACAGAACGTGGTACTGGAGCCGGCTTTACCCCGGTCAGTGGGGCTGCGACCGGTCAGCTCGCCCCGTTACCTTTTTCGTAGTTCCTGATCAAGGAGCTGTGGTCACCAGGCCCGGCATGACTTACGCCCCCAGTCGCACGCATGATCCGGGGGGTGGTGTCACCGGGTCTGGTGGCATCGAGGGACCGCTGGATAGGGACACGGCCACCGCTGGGTAGGTCTCGTCGTAACGTGGGTGCCGGCCATCGATGCTCGACCGGTGACCACGTCCGACGACCGAATGGCA